>NZ_JACIET010000003.1 GCF_014197015.1 Niveibacterium umoris | reverse complement strand
TGATATTGCGGTCTCCCGTGAGAAAGTAGGTCAGCGTCAGACTACCCCATGCCAGAACCCCCGCCTTCATATGTTGGCGGGGGTTTTTGCTTTTGGGAACGAGCTACGCAACCGGAGGAGCGTAAGCGTCCGCCGAACCCACCTTGAGCGAGGCCAAGCACCAGCATGCTGAGCGACAGGAATCGGGCGCAGCGTACTCCGTACAAGTTCAAGGCGATCCACCGGAGCGGCTTGGGCGAAGCAGCGCGGAGCCCCTGTGCTGCTTTGGCGCGACGTGTTTGGGTCGGCGACGGCCTTTCCACATTTGCAGGGGCGTGGAGACGCGCCAGTGTAGCGGGGACGGCGACTGTTCAGCGGCGTAGCAACAAGGCGATCATCACCACGTTGGCGAGCAGCGATACCGCTGCCAGCAGTTTGAGTGCGAGTTGCGGATCGCGTTGTGCAAGCGGGCGGCGGCGCGGTACCTGCAGCGGGCGGTGGGCGCCGCGTTCGAGCGCGAGCAGGCATTCCTCGGCGGTTTCGAAGCGCTGCGCCGGGTCGCGCGCGCAGGCCTTGAGCAGGATCGATTCGAGCCATTCCGGGGTGTCCGGCCGGTAGCGCGTGGCGGGGACCGGGTCGCCGAATCGGGGGCGCTGGAAGGGTTCGACTTCTCCGTAGGGGTACTTGCGCGTCAACAATTCGTACAGGGTCACGCCGGCGGCGTAGAGGTCGGTGGCCTCGCTCGCTCGGCCGTCGCCGAACAGCTCCGGCGCCATGTAGGAGGGCGTGCCGGGATTGTTGATCTCGTTGAACAGTTCGTCGTGCCCATCGGATGCTGCAACGCCCAGGTCCAGCAGCCGCAGGCGGCCGTCGTGACCCAGGTGCAGGTTGGCCGGCTTCACATCGCGATGGATGACCGCCAGCCGGTGCAGCGCGCCGAGCGCCTTCATCAAGCGCTGGCCGAGATCGGCGACTTCCACCGCCGTGAAGCGGTGCCCGCGCGCCAGCCGTTGCGCGAGCGTTTCGCCCTCGTGCCAGCTCATCAGGTAGTACAGGTGGCTGCGTTGCGGCCACTCGAGCACCTGCGGGAAGGCGGCGTCGGTCACGCGCCGTGCGAGCCATTCCTCATGCGCCAGCGCGGCGGTGTCCTGTGCGTCGGCATCCGGCCTCAGCGTCTTCAGCACCGCGAGCGTGCCGTCGACGGCGCGCACGCGGTAGAGCATCGTGATGCGCGATTCGTGCAGCACGTCTTCCACCGTCAGGCCGTCGATCTGCTGACCCGGTTTCATCACCGGGGGTAGCGGCAAGGCGCGGATACGCGACAGCGCATCGCGCAGTGTGTCGCGCGGCAGCACATCCACCTGCAGTACCAACGCACTGCAATTGTCCTGGCTGCCACTGTCGACCGCACTGTCAGCGAGCGCGAAGGCGGCCTCCTGCGGGTCGTCGTATTTCTCCAGAATTGCCAGCAGGCGGGCCTCGTTGAGCGTGCCCCACACGCCGTCGCAACAGATCAGGAAGCGGTCGCCCACTGCGAGTTCGCCTTCGGCGTAGTCCACCGCCAGGTGCCGATCGAGCCCCACCGCGCGCGACAGCACGGTGGAGAGCTCCGGGTGTTCCCACACATGGTCGACCGTCAGCCGCTTCAGCGCGCCGTCGCGCAGCAGGTATAGCCGGGTATCGCCCACATGCGAGCTGATCCAGCGGCGGCCGCGCAGGACCACGGCCGTGAGTGTGGTGGCCATGCCGGCGGCCTCGCCACGCTTGGCGGACTGCGATACCAGCCAGCGGTTGGCGGCGCCGATCACCTTGTCGAGCGCCTTGGGTACCGCCCAGGTATCGGGTGTCGCGTAGTAGTCGCAGAGCAGGCTGCGCACGGTGAATTCCGCGGCTTCCCGCCCGTCCGCATGGCCGCCGACGCCGTCCGCCAGTGCGGCGAGCAGGCCCTTGTTATCGAGCTCGGCGCCTTCCGGCGTGACCGCGCCGACAAAGTCCTCGTTGCGGGCACGCGGGCCGGTGAGCGAAGCATGACCCAGGCGGACAGACAGGCTCACGGCTGCTCCACAGATGAAAAATGGGGTGCCACGATCGTAGCACCCCCAAAAACCGGCCCTGTTAGGGCCGGGGCAGTTTCGGGCATGACCCCTGCGCTCAGATCCGCGCTGCGGTGAGGTGCGCCGCACCCCAGGTGGTACGCCAGCGGGTCTTCACGCCGGTAAGGCCGGCCAGGGCGAGCAGCGCGAGGCCGGCGAAGATCAGGAAACCCATCTGATAGGAGCCAGTGATCTGCTTGGCGTAGCCGAGGCTGGAGGCAAGGTAGAAGCCGCCGACACCGCCGGCCATGCCGACGAGGCCGGTCATCACGCCGATCTCCTTGCGGAAACGCTGCGGCACCAGCTGGAACACTGCGCCGTTGCCCATGCCCAGCGCCAGCATTGCACCGACGAACACCGCTGCAGCACTCCAGACCGTCGGCATGCCGAAGCTGACGATGGTGAGGAACAGCGCCGCGAGCGCGTACATCACCGTGAGGCTCTTGATGCCGCCGATGCGGTCCGCCACGTTGCCGCCGATCGGGCGCACCAGCGAGCCCGCGAATACGCAGCCTGCGGTGAAGAAGCCCGCCATCTTCGGGTCCAGCCCGTACTGTGCGTTGAAGTAGATCGTCAGCGATGAAGCAAGGCCGGAGAAACCGCCGAAGGTGACCGAGTAGAAGAACATGAACCACCAGGCGTCACGATCCTTTAGCACGGCGAGGTAGTCCGCCAGCGGTTTCGGCGGCGGGCAGTTCGGCGCGTCCTTCGCCACCGCGAGGTAGAACAGGAACACGATAGACAGCGGGATCAGCACCAGCCCGAACACGTTGGTCCAACCGTAGGCCATCGCGAGGCTGGGCGCGAAAAGCGCGGCCAGCACGGTGCCGGAGTTGCCGGCGCCAGCAATGCCTAACGCGGTGCCCTGGTGCTCCGGCGGATACCAGCGCGAGGCCAGCGGCAGCGCGACGGCGAAGGAGGCACCGGCCACACCGAGGAAGCCGGCGAGGATCAGCACTTCGTGGTAGCTCGTGATGCCGTGCTGCCATGCGAAGAACAGTGCGCCCATCACGACAACCTGACCGATCGCGCCGGCCATCTTGGGCTTGAGCTGGTCCACCAGCACGCCCATCACGATGCGCAGGAAGGCGCCGGTCAGGAGCGGTGTGGCGACCATCAGACCTTTCTGCGCAGGCGTGAGCGCGAGGTCCTTGGCGATCTGCACACCGAGCGGGCCGAGCAGCACCCACACCATGAAGGCGAGGTCAAAGTACAGGAAGGCGGCGAGCAGCGTGGGCGTGTGGCCGGCCTTGAGGAATGCGGTCTTGTTCATCGTTTCAGCCCAGTTGGGTGTAGAGCGCGGTGAGTTTGTCCATCGCGTCCAGAATGTTCTCGGAGGTGGTCGCGACGTTCTGGTCGTGTTCGCGTGAGTTGCCGGCTTGCGAAATCGCCTCGTCGAAGAACTGCCACTGCGTGTCCGCAAGCGCGAGCCAGTTGCGCACCTCGGCGCTGTTCTGCGGTGCGGCCTTCAATTGCGCAAAAGCGGCGATGAAATCGGCACGCGACTTCTTCAGGGCGGCGTTGGTCTCGGGCGCATTGAGGCCGGCGCGTTCGAAGAAATAGAACTTCGCCATGCGCTGCGAGAGCATCCGCTGCCGGCCGGAGAGGTTCACCAGCGTGCCGATCGGTGTCGCCTGCAGCTTTTCAAGCTGCTGCGTGCCCTCATGCGCGGTGGCGAGCACCTGCTCGTTGAGCTTGGCGACGGTGGCGAGGCCTGCGGCGTTCGGTGCGGCGGTGACGGCTACGCGGTAGCTGCCCCAAAGCGCGGCGAGCTGTTCGTAGGTGGCGGCCGCCTCGGCGCGATCCTTGGCTGCGGTGAGGCGGCGCAGGTTCGCGAGTTGCTCATCGAAGCGGGTGGCCGACGCTGCGAGCAACTGCTGCGCTTGATCCACCTTCACGCCGAGCAGTTGCTGTGCGTAGCACTTGGCCATGCGCTGCGACAGCATGCGCTGGCGCCCAGCCTGGTTGATGGCTTCGAGCATCGAGAGGCCGCTGTCCTTCGGGGGGGCGGCCATCGCGTTCGACAGGAGGGCGGCCGGCGCGAGGCTGGCCGCGGCGATGATCAAGTGGCGACGCGTGCGATCCATGTGCCGTGTCTCCGCTTTCGATCAGGCGTTGAGCCAGACCACGCCGTCTTCGAGTTTGGCGGCGAAGGGGCGGGTGCAGCCCACATCGGGCGCCACCGCTTCGCCACTGTCGAGCCCGATCTTCCAGCTGTGCAGCGGGCAGGTGACCGTCTTGCCATGCACGATGCCCTGCGACAGCGGGCCGCCCTTGTGCGGGCACTTGTCGTGCAGCGCGAAGACTTCGTCGTCCGAGGTGCGGAAGATCGCGATGTCGCCGTGCTTGGTGCCGCGCACCACACGCGAGCCGAGCACCGGGATTTCGTCGAGCGTGCACACACGCTTCCAGTCGATTGCTGTGTCCATGACGGCTGTACTCATGAATGAAGATCCTCTCTGGCGCCACGGCCCGTGGGGCGCGCGGCGCGGTGCATTCGGGTGGGGACGGGCGCAGGCCTAGTCGGCTGCGTCGTCACCTTCAAACCAGTCTTCCCATTCGCTCATGGCGGCTCTCCTTACGCGACGACGGCAATCGGGATGTAGGGCCGCTTGAGCGCACCCTCGGTACGTTCCTGCCACGGGTCCTTGTAACCCTGCAGGGCAAACAGCAGGCGCTCATGCAGCGCGCGGCGGTTGGCGGCGTCTTCGACGACCTTGCTCTTGACGTAATCCAGCCCCACGCGCTGCACGTAGTGCACCGTGCGCTCGAGGTAGTAGCCCTCTTCGCGGTAGAGCTGCAGGAAGGCGCCGGAGTACTCCATCACCTCCTCGTCGGTCTTCACCTTGGCGAAGAACTCGGCCACCTCGGTCTTGATGCCGCCGTTGCCGGCGACGTAGAGCTCGTAGCCGGAATCCACACCGATCACGCCCACGTCCTTGATGCCGGCTTCGGCGCAGTTGCGCGGGCAGCCGGAGACAGCGAGCTTCACCTTGTGCGGGCTCCACATACCGAACAGCATCTTCTCCAGCTTGACGCCCATGCTCATCGAGAGCTGCGTGCCAAAGCGGCAGTGCTCGGCGCCGACACAGGTCTTCACCGTGCGGATCGACTTGCCGTAGGCGTGGCCGGAGACCATGCCGGCCTTGGCGAAGTCCGCCCACATCAGCGGCAGGTCTTCCTTCTTCACGCCGAGCAGGTCGATACGCTGGCCGCCAGTGACCTTCACCGTGGGCACCTTGTACTTGTCGGCGGCGTCGGCGATCGCGCGCAGTTCGTCCGGCGTGGTGATGCCGCCCAGCATGCGCGGCACGACCGAGTAGGTGCCGTCCTTCTGGATGTTGGCGTGAGCGCGTTCGTTGATGAAGCGGCTCTGCGGGTCGTCCTGCGCCTCGTGCGGCCAGGTCGAGATCAGGTAGTAGTTGAGTGCCGGACGGCAGCTTGCGCAGCCGTTCGGCGTTTTCCACTCCATGAAGTGCATCGCCTGCGGAATCGTCAGCAGCTTGTTGTCGCGGATCGCCTTGCGCACTTCGCCGTGGGACAGATCGGTACAGCCGCAGACCGCCTTGTTGTTCGAGTCGGCCGGCGTGTAGGCGCCACCCACGGTGGAGGCCAGGATCTGCTCGACCAGGCCGGTGCAGGAGCCGCAGGAGCTCGATGCCTTGGTGTGCTTGCGCACTTCGTCCAGCGTGAAGAGGCCTTGCGTCTTGATCGCCTTGACGATGGTGCCCTTGCACACGCCGTTGCAGCCGCATACCTCCGCCGTGTCCGGCAGGCTCGCGGCGCTGTTGGCGCCCTTGTGGCCCACGTCACCCAGATGCGATTTGCCGAACAGCAGGTGGTCGCGGATGTCATGCACATCCTGCGCATCCTTCATCAGCTGGAAGTACCAGGCGCCGTCGGCCGTGTCGCCGTACATCACCGCGCCGACAATCCTGTTCTCCTTGATCACCACCTTCTTGTAGATGCCCATGCCGGGGTCGTGCAGCACGATGTCCTCGGTGCCTTCGCCGCCCATGAAATCGCCAGCCGAGAACAGGTCGATGCCGGTGACCTTCAGCTTGGTGGAGGTCACCGAGCCCTGGTAGCGGCCGATGCCGAACATCGCGAGGTGGTTCGCGCATACCTTCGCCTGCTCGAACAGCGGTGCGACGAGGCCGTAGGCGGTGCCACGGTGGTTCGCGCATTCGCCCACCGCGTAGATGCGTGGGTCGTAGGTCTGCAGCGTGTCGTTGACGACGATGCCGCGGTTGCAGTGCAGGCCCGCCTTCTCGGCCAGCGCGGTATTCGGGCGGATGCCGGCGGCCATCACGACCAGATCGGCCGGGATCGTCTCGCCATCCTTGAACTTCACCGCCGCGACACGGCCCGACTCCCCGGCGATCAGCTCGGCCGTGCTGGCGGCAAGGCGGAACTGCATGTTCTTCGCCTCCAGCGCCTTCTGCAGCATGCGCGCCGAGGTCGGGTCCATCTGGCGTTCCATGATCCATTCGCCGATGTGCACCACGGTCACGTCCATGCCGCGCAGCGCGAGGCCGTTGGCCGCCTCCAGGCCGAGCAGGCCGGCGCCGATCACCACCGCGTGCTTGTGCTTCGCCGCGGCGTCGATCATCTCGTCGGTGTCCTTGATGTCGCGATACGCGATCACGCCCGGCAGATCCTTGCCCGGCACCGGCAGGATGAAAGGCGTCGAGCCGGTTGCGAGCAGCAGGCGGTCGTACTCGGCCTCGGTGCCGTCGTCCGCGATCACCTTGCGGTTGATGCGGTCGATGGTGGCGACGGTCTTGCCGGCATGCAGGGTGATGCCGTTGTCGCGGTACCAGTCCCAGTCGTTGAGGATGATGTCCTGCACGGTCATCTCGCCGGCGAGCACCGGCGAGAGCAGGATGCGGTTGTAGTTCGGGTGCGGCTCGGCCCCGAACACGGTGATGTCGTACATGTCCGGTGCGAGCTTGATCAGCTCTTCGAGCGTGCGGCAGCCGGCCATGCCGTTGCCCACCATCACCAGTTTGAGTTTGCGCATGTTGCATCCCTCGACGAAACGCGCACGGCCAGCGGCCATGCAGAAAAGTGTTTGCGTTCGTGGGGATCTACGCTGATCCGTGCGGCGGCCGTCGTTGGCCGCGCTTGCCACCCGGAAGGCCGTCGTGGCCCTGCGGTGGATCATCGCGAAACTGCAGCGGCGGCCTTCGGTGGCGCCCGGCATGCAGCGGATGTTCCGGTCGCAATTTCCTTAGCAATCCGTATGCCTGCTGCCGGCTCGCCGTGGTGAAAGGGATGCGTGCTACCGGGAACACGCGCACCGACAAATCGGCGCATCGCTGCGGTGCGCCGATGCGCCGATGTGGTGCGATGTGGGCGTGTTTCGTGGATGGCCGCGTGCCGGGCCTCAATAGCGTGGATCCGGCACGAAGCCGGGAAAGGCTTGCGGCTCTAGCGGCATGGGTCGCGGGCGTGCGATCACGCCGCTGGCGAGCAGGTTCGGGTAGCTGTCATAGCGGATCTGCACGACCTCGTCCGGTCGGCTGCTCGCGCGCACGAACTCGGTGTACTCGGTTGGGGCGTACTCGCGTTCGCCGTGCCCTGTCCCGAGTTGTTCGGATTTTTTCGCCATCGCGCGGTCGGCGCTCGTGCCCGCGGCGGCTTCCGCGCTGCGGGCAGCGGGAGCGGCCGCGAGCGGGGCTGGCGGCGGAATGTAGCGCTCGCGAAAGACCGCGGCGCCGATCACGCCGACGTTGTCGGGGCGGCCGGTGCGCGCGGCGTAGGATTCCGGCAAGGCGGCGAAGTAGAACGCCGCCGTCTCCGACATGTTCTTGCGCCAGCCCGCGATCTCGGCGCTGCCCCAGGGCGGCAGCACATAGCCGGTCTGACCCCAGGCGGCGGTTTCACCGCTGACGACATTCACGCCATCGACGGATAGCACTACCAGCACGCGGCCACCGCTTCGGTTGTTCAGGCGCAGCGCATACCGCTGACCCGGCGTGCCAGCGACAAAACGCGTGCCGCGGTGGACGTAAGTGTCGAGCGCGGTATTGCTGCTGCGGTCGACGACTTCGAGTTCGACCAGGGCTGCCTGTGCGCAGCCGTTCGCGAGCACTACGAGCGCGAGCAGGGCGGCGTGGGTGGCTAAGGGATGAGGGCGGGACATGATGCAGCTCCTGTGAGTGGTGACACCCACTTGAACGGCGCTGCATCAGGATTCGGGTTAAACATTCGCGCCGGAACCGAGCCCGGCGTGGTCGGCTCAGCGCGCGAAGCGTTTGCGTTCGCGACGCTGCAGCACCACCGACAGCGCGATGCCGAGCACCACGGTGAAACCGATTACCGCGAGGTTGGCAATCGAGAGACCGAGAAAGGTCCAGTCCACTTTCGCGCAGTCGCCGCTACCCTGGAAGATCATCGGCAAAGCCTGCGCGATCGGGAAGCTGTTCATCATGAACTCAAGGTCAGGCCCGCATTCGACAAACTGCGGCGGGAACCACTGCAGCCAGCTCTGGCGTGCGCCGATGCCGGCGCCCGTCAGCGCGGTCAGGCTGATCAGTGCCGCATAGATCTGCCCGCCGCGGCCAAGCGGGTTGTGCAGCGCGCCGAGCACTGCCAGCGCGCCCGCGGCTACGAAGGCGTAACGCTGCATGATGCACATCGGGCAAGGCTGCACGTGTTTGAGGACTTGCAGGATCAGGCCGACCCCGATCAGGGCAAAACAGAACAGGGCAATCGCAGAAAAGCGCTGGCGTTGCGAGAAGCGGTTGATCATGGTGAAGGGCGGTCGGCGACATCGATTGACAAGCCCTCGATTGTACGACGCCTTGCGGCCAATCGCGGATTTGTCAGATTCGGAGATTCGCGCTGCAGTGTGTGCCTGCTTTTGTGCCGTGCCTCAGGTCATGCCGACGCCGACCGCGACCATCGCACGGGCATGCATCAGGTCGCGCGCGTGGCCGGTCGCGAACAGGCAGGCGGCCAGCTGGTTCGACAGCGGCGTCGGCGTCGCACGGCGGCCCTCCATCATGTCGCGGATCACCTGCGCGACCATCGCCGGATCGTTCGGGTCGCAGCGGATCGGCGCCGGCGACCAGCCTGAGACCTCTTCGTCGTACAGCACGTTGGCCTCGCCGTTGCGCAGCCAGGCAATGCGCGGGCGGCGGTCTGCGCTGGCCACCGATTCACCGTCGGGCGCATGCATCAGCATGGCTTCTGCACGCTGGTCGATCAGCAAGTCGTGCAGCGCGGCCACCGCTTCCGGCTGGCTTGCGCAGATCAGGCGCAGGCTTTGCGTCGGCATCGGGTCGATGAGTTTTGCGATCAGGTGGCCGACATGGCGGGCGCCGAGTTCGTCGCGCAGGTTAAGCAGACGGTCAAGATCCGGCGCAAGCAGGTGGGTCGGGACTACCGCAAGGTTGTGCACCGCGAGGGTTTCCATCGCGTCGCCGAGTGACTTTGCTGTCGGGCGGCCAAGGTGTTCGAACACGCTGAAGCTGGGCGGCACCCGCCCTTCGCCGAGCGAGCCGTGTACCAGTACCGGCACGCCGGTCTGTGCCAGGCGCAAGGCGAGTGCGGGCATCAGGTTGGGCTGGCTGTGGCGGCTGGCGTAGCTCGGGATGATCGCGACGCGGCGCGAACCGTGCGGTGCTTCGAGTTCGAGCGTGTGCTCGGCGAGCGCCGTGGCGAATCCGAGCATCTCGTCGATCGTCTCGCCCTTCCAGCGCAGGGCCATCAGCAGCGCACCGAGGCGCACCTGCGAGACGCTGCCGGAGAGCATGCGATTGAACAGATCGTGGGCTTCGTCTTGCGCGAGGTCTTCGCACAAGGCGGGGCCGCGCCCGATTTTGGTGAGCGCGGTAGCAACATCCATCACACGGTCCTCCTGGGGTATCGAGTGCTTGGTGAAAGGTCTTGTTGTTGTCGGAGCGTCTCGCAGGGGTTGCCGGCGCGCGCTCCGGAACGCAGCGCCGTTCGGGGTTGCCGTACGACGCCGCGGTGGCTCATGTGGGTTGTCCCCCGGTGCAGAGCCGTTTGAGTTCGGGAACGCAGGAACCGCAGTTGGTGCCGCACCGGGTGCGGGCTTGCAGCGACTCAAGCGTTTCACCGGATGCGAAGGCGGCAACGATGTCGCGTTCGGCCACGTCGAAACAGTTGCAGACCACCTTGCCGCGCTGTTGCTGTTGCCCGGCAGGGGGCTGCGTCAGCGGGGCGAGCAGCCATTTGCGCGCCTCTCCGGCAGGGGTGCCTTGCGCCATCATGTCTTGCAGCCAGCCGGCCGCTTTGGTTTCGCCGACCAGGCGTACCGCGCTGAGCGTGTCGCCGTCGATCAGCGCTCGCTTGGCGATATCGCGACGTGCGTCGCGGTAGCTGAGCGCGTGTGCATCGTCGAGCGCCACGGCACGGTCGAGCGCTGCAATCGCTGCGTCGCCGGTTGCTGGCGCGCGGGCCTTGAGCACCACGACCGGTGCATCGCGCCCGGCCAGCGTGAGGCTGGAATAGCTGGCGTCCGGCAGGCTGCTGTGCAGTGCTTCGCGTACCCGCGCCATGACCACCATCGCGCTGTCGTCGGCGCCGGGCTCGACGCGGCGAAGTGCGACGATCTCGCGCCCCTCGGCAAACTTCTCGACTTGCACCGCGGTGTGTTTGAGCTCTGGCTGTTTCGACCAGGGATCGAAGGCGGGCACGGTCAGCGCATTAATGCCGTGGCCACCCATCGAATTGCTGCCCCAGTGCATCGGCAGGAAGGCCTGGCCGGGCCGCACCGAATCGCTCGCGGCGACCTTCACGGTGACCGCGCCGCGGCGGCTGCTTACCCTTACCAGGTCGCCTTCAGCGAGCGAGCGGCGATCCAGATCGGCCCGGTTCATGTGCAGCAGGGGTTCGGCTTCATGCGCAAACAGTCGCGCCAGGGTGCCGGTGCGACTCATGCCGTGCCACTGGTCGCGCAGGCGTCCGGTGGTCAGCGCGATCGGGTATTTGGCCGATACCGGCTCGGCGACCGGCAGGTGTTCGGTGGCGACGAACTTCGCGCGGCCCGTTTCGGTGGGGAAGAGGCCGTCTTCGTACAAGCGGGTCTTGCCGCCGCTCGCCCCGCTCCGGAAGGGCCACTGTTGCGGGCCTTCGGCTTCCAGCGTGGCGTACGACAGGCCAGTGATGTCGAGGTCGCGGTCGCGCGTGCTTTCGCGGTGCTCGTTCCAGATGGCCTCTTCATCGGCATACGGGAACAGCGCATCGGTGCGCGAGTTGCCCAGCGCATGGCCGAGGCGCCGCGCGAAATCGACCGTGATCTCCCAGTCGTGGCGCGCCTCGCCCGGCGCAGCGACGGCGGGGCGCACGCGCGAGATGCGGCGCTCGGAATTGGTGACGGTGCCACCCTTCTCGCCCCAGGTGCTGGCCGGCAGCAGCAGGTCGGCATAGGCGGCGGTTTCGGTGGTGGCGTAGGCTTCCTGCACCACGACGAATTCGGCCTTGGCCAGCGCGCGGGCGATCTGCGCGGCGTCGGGCATCGACTGCGCGGGGTTGGTGCAGGCGATCCAGACCGCCTTGATCTCGCCGGATTCGAGTGCGTGGAACAGTTCGACCGCGCTTTTGCCCGGCGCGGCCGGCACATCCGGCACGCCCCACAGGGTGGCGACTTCCGCACGGTGCTGCGGGTTGGCCAGATCGCGGTGGGCAGAGAGCAGGTTGGCAAGGCCACCCACTTCGCGCCCGCCCATTGCGTTGGGCTGGCCAGTCAATGAAAAGGGGCCGGCGCCGGGCCGGCCCAAGTGCCCAGAGGCGAGGTGGAGGTTGATCAGCGCGGCATTGTTGTGGGTGCCGTGCGAAGACTGGTTGAGGCCCTGGCAGTACATCGACAGGGTGGCTTTCGAGGTGGCAAACCATTGCGCGGCGCGCTCGATGTCGGCGGCGGGTACGCCGCAGATGCCGGCCGCCATTTGCGGCGTGTAGGCGCGGACGACCTTGCGCAGCGCATCGAAGCCCTCGGTGTGCGCGGCGATGTAGGCCTCGTCCACCCAGCCTTCCCACAGCATCACATGCAGCATTGCGTTGTAGAGCGCGATGTCGGTGCCGGGCAGGATCGCCAGGTGCAGGTCGGCCGCCTCGGCGGTGTCGGTGCGGCGCGGATCGACCACGATCAGCTTCATAGCCGGGTTGGCCTTGCGCGCATCTTCGATGCGGCGGAACACGATCGGGTGCGCGAACGCGGTGTTGCTGCCGCTGATGAAAAGGCAGTCGGTGTGGTCGATGTCTTCGTAGCAGGCGGGCGGCGCGTCGGCGCCAAGCGTCTGCTTGTAGCCTGCCACCGCGCTGCTCATGCACAGGCGCGAGTTGGTATCGACGTTGTTGGTGCCGATCAGGCCCTTGGCCAGCTTGTTGAAGACGTAGTAGTCCTCGGTCAGCAACTGGCCCGAAATATAGAAGGCCACGGCGTCAGGGCCATGCTCGCGGATGATCGCGGCAAAGCGCGCGGTGGCATGGTCGAGTGCCTCGTCCCAGCTTGCGCGGCTGCGCTTCTCGGTGCGTGCTGTGCGCAATTCCGGGTATAGCGCGCGCGCCGCACGGGTGTTCGGCGCGGCCGTCAGGTGCAGGGTCGAGCCTTTGGTGCACAGGCGGCCGAAGTTTGCCGGATGGCTGGGGTCGCCGCGCACGCCCGTAATGACGCCTGCATCGTGTTCGATGATCACGCCGCAGCCGACGCCGCAATAGCAGCAGGTTGATTTCGTTTCCGCCATGTTTTCCTCGTCTCCGGGGACGGGTTAGCAATGGCTGTGCCATGGCCCTGCGCATACGGCCGCGCTGTGTGGTGGCGCCTCCAGTACGCGTCGATCGACAGGTTCGGCACCAGATTGAAGCCTGTTTGCGCCGCTATGGGGCGGGATTTGTGGCGGTGGGGGCGTTCCGAAGTGAGGCACCGCGATAGGGCGCGATCCCCGTCTCAAGATATCGCCATCGGTGTCGTTGTAGCGATTGCGTTGCGAGCGGAGGGTGCGATGACCAAGCGAAGACTGTCGATACAGGTATTGCTTCTGGGGCTTGCAGCGGCAGGTATCGCTGCGGTTCTGCTCAACGCGGCATTCGCGCAGCTTGGATCGCGGCAAATGGCGAACGGCATCGACGCGATCCTGCGCACGCAGCAGCAGGTCTTGCGTCAGACCGACGTGGACATGATGCATGACGCCATTCGCGGCGACGTGTTGCGCGCTTTGCTGGGCGCGAGTGGGGGCGGCGGCGATGACAAGGCGGCGATCCAGAAGGACTTTGCCGAGCACGCCCAGCGCCTGCGCGAAAACTTCGAACGCAATCGCAAGGAACTGCCCGAAGCGGCCGCTGCCGCGGCGAACGCGGCGGCACCGACGGTCGAGCGCTACCTTAAAGTGGCCGAAGCACTGGTGGCGAATCCCTCGCCCCAGTCGCCCGAGATGGCCGCGTTCAATCAGGACTTCGAAGCGCTGGAAGCCGGCCTGGAAAAGCTGACCGGCCTGATTTCCGCGGCGGCCGATGCGGAGCGCGGAAACGCCGAGAACGCCGTCAGGCAAGGGGTCTGGCGCAACGGCGCGGTAGGTGCGCTTGCCGCCTTGGTGCTGATCGCACTGACCGCATTTGTTTATCGGCGGATCGGCCCGCCGCTTCGCAGGGTCGCCACCGAGGCGTCTGCCATTGCGGCATCCGGTGACCTGTCGCGGCGCATTGACGGTGCTGCAGGCGATGAGATCGGCGATGCGATAGCGGCTTTCGATCACTTGCTATCGGTGCAACAGGGTGTTGTCCGCGATGCGCTGCGCGCCGCCGAGGAAACGGTGTCCGCCGTGCAGGCGCTGCAGGCGGTAGGCAGTGCGGTGCGGGGGGAGGCGGGCGGCCAACAGGCGCTGGTCGCGCAAGCCACCGGCGACTTTGCTGCAGTGCGCGAGAGCATCGAAACGGTGGCCGCGAGCGCAGGTCAGGCGTTGAACGCGGCGCGCATGTCGGGTGAGTGCGCACGCAACGGGGCGCTGCAGGTGCGCCAGGTGGCCTCCGACGTGCATGCCATTGCCGACTCTGTGCGGCAGACCGCGCAAGTCGTGTCGTCCCTGTCCGGCGAGGCGGAGCAGATCGCGACGCTGGTGGGCGAAATCAAGGCGATTGCAGATCAGACCAATCTGCTGGCGCTCAATGCCGCGATCGAAGCCGCGCGCGCCGGGGAACAGGGGCGCGGCTTCGCGGTGGTGGCCGACGAAGTGCGCAAGCTGGCCGAGCGTACTGCGCACTCGACCGAGCTGATAGTCGGCACGGTCGGGCGTATCCGCACCACCATCGACTCGGCCGTTGGCGCGATCGATCAGAGTGTCGCCGAGGTGCAATCCAGCGTGGCGCGCGCCGAACAGGCCGGCGCAGCGGTGGATGACATCCCGCGCGTGGCGGCCGAGGTCGAAAGCGGCATGACCGGCATCCAGCAGACCTTGAACGACGAGCAGGCAGCGACGCGGCGGCTTGACACCTTGATCAGTGATATCGCGGCAGCGGCGGACCGCAACGCCGCCCATGCCAACCGTGTCGCCGGGTTGGCCGACGAGGCTGCCGGCGCAATGAGCCGCCTGTCTGGATCGGTCGGCCGCTTCACTGTGTAGTGCTTCGATGCCCGCCATTCCGGGCGACCTGGCCGGGAAGGGCGGGCGTGGGGACTGCCGGAACGCGCGCCCGCTTGATCAGGCGCGAGCGAGTTGCGCCAGCGCGCTGACCTGGTCGCGGATCGGTTGGGGCACCGGCACCGTGCCGGCAAGCATCGCCCGGATCTGCGCCGCATTGTCGGCAACGCTGCAGCCCTCTGCAGGTTCGCGGCTGGGGTCGCTTTCTTCCTGCTCGAACAGCACCCGCGCGGCGCCATCGACGTAGCCGAGCAAGCGTGGTCGGCGGCGGGGGTGCGCGTAGGCCTCGCCCTCGGTGGCGCGCATCAGCAGCGCGCAGGCATGTTCGCGGTCGAGTTGCTCAGCCATGCGGTCGAGGTATTCCGGGTGCGTCACCGCGATTACCCGCACGCTGCGCCCGACGCAGGGGTCGAGCAGCTTGGCGAGGGTGTGGCCGCTGTTGCGCAGGCCGACGCGGCGTCGCAGCGCAAGCAACGCATCGAGACCCGGGCAGAGATCGACCAACGCGATGCAGGCCAGCCTGTACTCGGCCAGTTGCGCAGCGGCGTCTTCAGGGGATGCCGCGGGCGTGATTCCAAGGGCGGCGAGCAACTCGAAGGGGCTGACCCGACTCTCGAAATCATGACGGCCTTGGATCAGTACCGGCACCCCTTCCTGCGCCAGCAGCATCGCCACCAGCGGCATCAGGTTGGCCTGCTTGCGCGCGCCGTTATAAGTCGGCAGCACCACGCAGCGCGGGCCGGCCGGGACTGCGACCTGCGCCGTGCGCGCATCCATCGCGCGCTTGAAGCCGGCCACTTCGTCGGCGGCCTCACCCTTGATCCGCATTGAAAGCAGAATGGCACCCAATTCGAGATCCGGCACGCGCTGGTCGAGGATGTCGCCAAAAAGGCTTTCGGCCTGTGCTTCGCTCATTGGCCTTGCGCCCTTGGCGCCTCGGCCGATTTCCTTGATGATCGGGGCGTATTGCATGGAGCGGGTCTTTCGTTCCGTGTCTCGGATCTATCGGGCACCGCACCGGTTGCGCTGCCCGAGCGCGCATTCTACGGAGGAATCATGAAAGTCGGTTTTGTCGGTCTCGGCATCATGGGGCGCCCGATGGCGCTGAACCTGCTCAAGGGCGGGCATGCTGTGGCGGTGTGGACGCGGCGTGCGGAGTCGATGCAGCCGCTGCTGACGGCCGGCGCAACGGCAGCGGACTCGGCCGCGGCGCTGGCGCGCGACTGCGACGTGGTGATCAGCATGGTGGCCGACGCGCCGGACGTTGAGCAGGTGGCACTCGGCCCGCAGGGCGTGGCGGAAGGCGCCGAGGCTGCCGGCCGCTCGGATCTGGTGTTCATCGACATGAGCACGATTGCGCCTTCGGCTGCGCGGGCAATCGCTGCGCGCATGGCCGAGCGTGGCGTGACGATGCTGGATGCACCGGTCTCGGGCGGCGAAGTCGGCGCGATCGCCGGCAGCCTGACGATCATGGTCGGCGGCTACCAGGCCGCCTGCGAGCGGGTGCGCCCGGTGCTCGAATGCATGGGCAAGACGGTGACCTGGATCGGCGAGAGCGGGGCGGGGCAGGTGGCCAAGGCCTGCAACCAGATCCTCACCGGGGCCGGCGTGGCGATCGTGGCCGAGGCGCTGCACTTCGCGCGCGCTTCCGGCGTCGACCCGGCGCGGGTGCGCGAAGCGATGATGGGTGGCTTCGCCAACAGCCGCATCCTCGAAAACCACGGCCAACGCATGCTCGACCGCAACTTCAAGCCAGGCTTCAAGGCATGGATGCACCAGAAGGATCTGCGCATCGTGCTCGACGAGGCGCACAAGATGGGTGTGTCGCTGCCCAACAGCGCGGCGACCGCACAGATGCTCAACGGCCTCGTCGGCAGCGGCATGGGCGAGGACGATTCGATCTCGCTGCTGCGCTTGCTCGAGAAAATGTCGGGGCGGGAGTGATCGCGATGCGTGTGCCAAGTCGCTGGCTGATCCTGCTGTGGGTTGCGCTGCTGTCGGGCTGCGCGATGATGGCGCTGGGGCTGGAGAAGCCCGAGGTGAGCGTGACCGAACTGCAGATCCTGCCCGGCGGCAGCCTGCTCGAACAGCGCCTGCGGCTCACCCTGCGGGTCGCCAATCCGAACAACCGCGAAATCGCCATCGACGGCCTCTCGTTCCGCTTCGAAGTCGATGGTCACGATCTGGCGCGCGGGCTCAGCAACCAGGCGGTGGTGCTGCCGAAGCTCGGTGAAACGACGATGTCGGTGGACGTGAGCGGTTCGATTGTCGACCTGCTGCGCCACGCGCCGAAGATGCTTGAAGGCGGGCGCCCGCTGGGTTACCGGGTGTATGGCGATGTAGTGACCCGTGACTATGGCCGGCTGCCCTTCGACCGCAAGGGCGAAGTGTCGCTCGACAAGCTCGGTGGCGGCGTGCCTGGCGCGGTACGAGGGCAGATCTGATGCAACGCCGGCAGCCGTCGGCCTGACCGCCTGGAAGGTGCAAGGTGCTGGCGCTCTTCTTCGGTCTGATCAAGCTCGCGGTGGCGGGGATGATCTGCGCGCTCGGCGCCGCCCTGCCGGCCCGCTCCGCGCTGTATCTGTGGCAGCGTCCGCGCCTGCTGATGCGCACCTTGCTCGCGATGTACGCGGCCGTGCCGCTGGCTGCCGTGTTGATCGACGAGTTCGTGCCGCTCGGCCCGCTGGCGCGCGCGGCGCTGCTGGTGCTGGCAGTCTCGGCGGGCGCTCCGATGTTGCCGCGCAAGCTCGGCCCGCTCGGCAACTCCCCCTACCTGTTCAGCATGGTGGTCACTTCTTCCGTGCTGGCGGTGGCCGTTGTGCCGGCTTGGGTGATGTGGCTCGGCGAGCACTTTCAACTCGACCGTTCGGTGTCGCCCGCACTGATCGCGGGCGCGGTCGGCCGCACGCTCCTGCTGCCCTTGTTCGTCGGCATGCTGCTGCGCGGCCTCTGGCCCGTGCCGTGCGAGCGCTGGGCGAATCGCATCCTCGCCGTCTTCGGCACGTTGCTGATGGGGCTGGGCGTGATCCTCATTGCGATCTTCGGTGGCGCGCTCGCTCAGATCCCGCTGCGTGCGTTCGCGGCACTCGGCAGCCTGCTCCTGGTCGCGCTCGCTGCTGGCCATCTGCTCGGGGGGCCGGACCCCGACGAACGCACTGCGCTGGCGATTACCTGTGCGACCCGGCATGTCGGCCTCGCCGCGCTGTTTGCGGCGTCGATGCCAGGGCCGAACGCGGCGCTGGTGGTGACCGCCTACATGCTCTGCTCTCTCGTCGTGACGACGCCTTACCTGCTCTGGCGGCGTGCGCGGACTCGCAAACCCTAACGCCAGTCTCGCAGTCCGTATCGCGCAAGGATGCGCGCGAGCCGACCGTCGGCACGCAATTGCCGTATGCCGCGTGAGAACTGGGCAGCATAGGTCTTGGATCGCGGGTTGGTGGGCGAAAAGGCCACATAGCCGTACAGCGGGGCCTCGCAGCCTGCCGCACGCAGTGGCGGCACGACTTCCTTGAAGCGCAGCCAGGCGACGAGATTCTCTTCTTCGACGAAGGCATCGATGCGTTCGGCTTGCATCATGCGGGCGAGGCGCAAGGTGAGGTCGTCTCCGGCGACGACCTCGAAGCGCGCGGCGTGTTTCTCCATCGCATGGTCGATGGCTTCGCCGTAGGAGTAGCCCTGCACGACGCCCACTGTGCGGCCTTTGAGCGTGCCTGCTCCGGAATACAGCCAGGCGTCGTTCGGCCGGGTAAAGAAGCAGTAGCGGTTGCGCGAAACCGGTTCCTCGGGGAAGACGAAGTCCGGCGCTTCATCATGCAGGGTCGAGGGCGTTGCCAGGAACTGACCGCTTCGCACATCCGCCAGCGCGCGTGCATAGTTTTCGTTGTGCAACACGACCTTGTGCCCTGCAGGTTCGAAGATCGCTCGCAGGATTTCGATCGTGAAGCCCTCGCGCGCATCCCCTGCCTGGCAGGCGAAAGGGCACCAGAAGGCGGGCGCGACGATATCCAGCACCTCGGCGTGGGCCGGGGATGCCAGTTGCGCGGTCGCCACCAGCACCGCGAAAGCCAGGGGGCGCATGTCAGCGCACCCCGTATCCCTTGAATTTTTCCAGCACGCGGGCGATCTCGTCCTCGGGCAGCAGTATCGGTGTCCCGAGCTGGCAGGCACGCCAGTACTGTTCGGCCAGGCTTTCCAGTTCGATCGCAAGCGCTTGCGCGTGGCGCAGGTCGCGCCCCGCGACGACCATGCCGTGATTGCCAAGCAGGCATCCGTTGCGATCGGCCATCGCCTCGGCGGTGGCGAGCGACAAGGCTGGCGTGCCGTAGGTTGCGTAGCGCGCGCAGCGTACGGTGCTGCCACCGAAGCGGGCGACCATGTAGTGGAAGGACGGAATCTCGCGGTGCAGGCAGGCCAGCGCGGTGCAGAAGGGGGCGTGGGTGTGGATTACCGCGCCGAACTCGGAGCGTGCGAGGTAGAGGTCGCGGTGCAGTTGCCATTCCGACGAAGGCGCGCGCGGCCCCTGACTTTGGCCCGCCCAGTCGACGTGGACGAAGTCGTCGGTGCCCAGTTCCTCCCAGGGCAGGCCGGATGGCGTGATCAGCATGCCGTCGGCCTCGCGCACGCTCAGGTTGCCGGCCGCGCCGGGATTCAGGCCGAGCGCTGCGATGTGGCGGGCGCAGGCGAGCAGCTGATGCGGTAGCGATAGGGCTGTCATGCGAGCGCCTCGGTGATGTGCGTTGACGGGTACAGCCCGCGCTCGGTGAAGATGCCGCTGATCAGCGCTGCGGGCGTCACGTCAAACGCCGGGTTGGCGCAGCGACCGGCGAAGATAGTGACCTGCGCGGGTTTGCCGGCGCCATCCACGCCGTGTACGACCTGCACCTCGGCAGCGCTGCGCGCTTCGATCGGGATCGCGGCGCCGTCCGGGCAGGTGGCGTCGATGGTGCTGGTCGGTGCGGCGATGTAGAACGGCACCTGGTGTTCGCGCGCCGCGAGCGCCTTGAGGTAGGTGCCGACCTTGTTCGCTGTGTCGCCGTTGGCGGCGATGCGGTCGGCACCGGTGATCACGAGATCGACCTCGCCTTGCCGCATCAGGTGACCCGCGGCATTGTCGGCAATCAGCGCGTGCGGAACGCCGGCGCGGCCCAGCTCCCAGGCGGTGAGCAGGCCCTGGTTGCGCGGGCGGGTCTCGCTGACCCATACCTCGACGGCAATCCCGGCGGCATGCGCTACGTAAACCGGGGCCAGCGCGGTGCCCCAGCCACAGGTGGCGAGCGCACCTGCGTTGCAATGGGTCATGACGCGCAGCGGGCGTCCGAGCGTGGCCGCGCGTTCGGCGATCAGGCGCGCGCCGTGCTCCCCCAGGGCGTGATTCGCGGCGATGTCCTCGTCGTGGATGGCCCGGGCTTCGGCCCACGCGGCGGCCGCACGGGTGCTGGCCGCAAGCGGGCGCAGGCGGCTCGCCATGCGGGCCAATGCCCAGTGCAGATTGACCGCGGTCGGGCGGGTGCGCGCAAGGCGGGCGAGCGCGGCTTCGAGTGCGGCATCGCCGGCGTCGCCGGCCATCGCCAGCGCGACGCCGAAGGCTGCCGTGGCGCCGATCAGCGGCGCGCCGCGCACCTGCATGGTTTCGATGCCCTGCGCGCAGTCTTCGAGTGTTCGCAGGGCCAGCGTCGCGAGGACGAACGGCAGGCGGGTCTGGTCGATGACCTCGATGTGGTCATCGTGCGGAACAAGTGGGGCGAGATTCATGCCGCGATGATCGCCGCTCGCGGGAGTGCCCGCAAGCGACGCTCGCAGCGGCTGTCAGGTGGCGTTGCGACGTTCCGCAAGCCAGGCGTAGAGCGCTGCGGGTTCCATTGGCCTGCCGTACAGGTAGCCCTGTGCTTCCTGGCAGCCCAGTTGCAGCAGCATGTTGGCCTGTTCGGTCTCTTCGACCCCCACGGCAAGTGCGGCGACGCCCAACTTGTGTCCCAACTGGATCATCATTTCGACAATCTGATGACCGTTGTTTGGGTTGGTGCTCTGCGCTGGCAAGAGCGAACGGTCGAGCTTCAGGCGATCGACGCGCAGGCGTTGCAAGGCGGACATCGACGAAAATCCGGTTCCGAAGCCGTCGATCGCAAGTTTGACACCGATTCCCGCGAGTTCATTCCGTATGTTCTCAACGAAATTGAGTGCTTCCACTGGCATCGTCGGGGTGAACTCCAACTCGATTTGCCCCGCAGTAGCCCCGGTTTCATGCAGGGCGTCCCGCACCTGCTCGATGAACCGTGGGTGGCGGAACTGGACAGCGGAGACGTTCACCGCCATTCGCATGTTCGGGAAACCAGCTGCTGCGATTTTTGCTTGTTCATAACAGGCCTGTCGCAAGACCCAGCTGCCAATATCCACGATCAGCCCGGCGTGTTCGGCCAGCGGGATGAAACGATCCGGCGGAACGAAGCGGCCGTCATCGGCACGCCAGCGGATCAGGGCCTCGACCCCGACCGGTTGGCCGCCGTCGATGCGTACCTGCGGCTGGTACATCAGAAAGAGACGGTCTTCGTTGAGGGCAGAGCGCAGCCCGTGCAACATGCGCACCCGCTCCATGATCTCGATGTCCATCGTCCGCGTGAACATGCTGTAGTTGCCGCGCTGGGTGGACTTGGCGCGTATGAGCGCGAAGCTGGCGTTCCTGAGTGCATCAGCACCGTTGCCTTCGTGCTCCCCAAGATTTACGTAGCCATGAGTTGCCGAAATCCGGATCTCCTGCCCCTCTACGCAGTAAGGCTCTTCGAACAGGCACGCAACAACGCGCGGTGCGACCAGCGAACTTTCGCCCAGCAGACCGAAGGTGTCGCCCGCCACCCGCGCGATGAACGCCCCAGGCAAACGAACGCGCAGACGCTGCGCCACAGCCCTTAGCAGCTTGTCACCGAATTCGTGACCCAGTGCGTCGTTCGTTTCAGCGAAGGCATCGATGTCGACCATGGCTACGGTTGCGTCCGCGTTGCGGCTGCCACGCAATCGGTCATCGACCTCGAGCAGGAAGCGCAAACGATTGGGGAGCCCGGTGAGGGTGTCGTCGAAGCTCAAATCATTGAGGCTGTTCAACAAGTGCATAGTGCGGCAAGGTCTCTTCGATGACTCTCTGAAGTCGTCGCAAGCAATAACGGGGTGCGTTAAACGGAGATGATCGCCGCTCGCGGAAGTGCCCGCAAGCGACGCTCACAGCGGCTGTCAGGTGGCGTTGCGACGTTCCGCAAGCCAGGCGTAGAGCGCTGCGGGCTCCATTGGCCTGCCGTACAGGTAGCCCTGCGCTTCCTGGCAGCCCAGTTCCAGCAGCATGTTGGCTTGGTCGACTTCCTCCACGCCTTCCGCGATGACGGCAAGGCCTAGCTTGCGGCCGAGCTGGATCACCATCTCCGCAACCTGGCGGCCGCGCTGATTGGTGCACAGCTCTTGCACGAAGGAGCGGTCGATCTTCAGGCGATCGACCCGCAGACGTTGCAGATACGAGAGCGAGGAGAAACCGGTTCCGAAGTCGTCGATGGCGACCTTGACGCCGATCTGCGCCAGGTCGTTGAGTTTGTCGGCGACGAAGTCAGCATCTTCCATTGCCATGGACTCGGTGATTTCCAGTTCCACGCGTCCCGGCTCGGCCCCGGTGTCGCGCAGGGCTTCGCGCACCTGCTCGATGAACAGGGGATGGCGGAATTGCGCGAGCGATACGTTGACCGCGACCTGCATGTTCGTAAAGCCCGCGGCGGCGATCTTGACCTGTTCATAGCAAGCCAGCCGCATCACCCAGCTGCCGATGCTCACGATCAACCCGGAGTGCTCGGCCAGCGGGATGAAGCGATCCGGCGGAACGAAGCGGCCGTCGTCGGCACGCCAACGGATCAGGGCCTCGACACCAACCGGCTGGCCGCCGTCGATGCGTACCTGAGGCTGGTACATCAGGAACAGCCGATCTTCGTTGAACGCAGTGCGCAGCCCTTGCACCAGTCGCACCCGCTCCTTCATCTCGATTTCCATGGCGCGCGTGAAGACGATGTGCTCGCCCCGCTGGCTCGACTTGGCGCGCTTGAGCGCGATGTTGGCATTCTTCAGCGCGTCGCTTCCACTGCCCTCGTGGTCGCGCAGGTTCAGATAGCCCTGGGTCGCGGAGATCTGGATTTCCTGACCGTCTACGATGAAGGGTTCTTCGAACAGGCTCGCGACGACCGGCGGGGTCACCTGGTTGGCGTCGCCAAGCACGCCGAAGGTGTCGCCGGCCACACGTGAAATGAAGGCACTGGGAAGTCGGTTGCGAAGACGGAGGGCTACTGACTTCAGCAACTTGTCGCCGAACTGGTGGCCCAGCGCATCGTTGGTTTCGGCGAAGGCATCGATGTCCACCAATGCTACAGCCGCGTCAGACTTGCGGGTGCCTCGCATGCGTTCGTTGAGTTCGTCCTTGAATCGCTCCCGATTGGGTAGCCCGGTCAGCGCATCGACATAGGCCAGGCTGTTGAGGCGGCTGAACAACGCCGTGTTCTCGAAGCCCACCGCCAGATTCGCGCAGAAGACCTCGAGCAAGTGGCGGTCGATTTCCTCGATCGGGTGATGGCGTTCGAGGTAAACCGCAATGCGCCGCCCGGACCCCGCCAGTATCAGCGTCGTCGAGTGGTGTTCGTACTGGTTGCGACCGCTCGTCAGAGCCCGGTTGAGCTGATCGCGTACATCCTTGTTCGGGATATCACCGACCGACTGGTTGATCAGCCCGCTGAACTTTCCGCCGGCGGCGACGACCTGCATCGCATCTTCCCCGGAGCCGTTCTCCTGCGCGCAGATCAGCCCCTCCGGCGGCAGACGCAGCAGCGCGGCAAGCTGGGTGATGACGCCGGCGGCAAAGCCCTGCATGCCGCGTAGCTCCATCAACTCGCCGCTCGCGCGCACGATCATGTCGAGGCCGCGTCGACTGGCGTTGATGGCACGGATCTGGTCGTAGGAACGGACTGCGACGGTGAGCGTGGTGTAGAGCCGCGTGTGCGTCAGCTCGGACTTGGTCTTGTAGTCGTTGATGTCGTAGTCGCGGATCGCCTGGATTTCCGGCGCATAGCCCGGCTGGCCAGTGCGCAACACGATGCGCGTTTCGGTCAGGCCGAGTTCTTCACGGATGATGTGTACCAGCTTGAGGCCGGCGTTTTCACTCTCCATCACCACGTCGAGCAGGATCACCGCGATGTCCTGCTCGCGGCGCAGGAACTGCACCGTCTCGGCGCCGCTGTAGGTGTGCAGGAATTCGAGGGGCCGCCCGAGGATGGGCGTGCCCTTGAGCGCCAGCTCGGTCGAGGCATGTACGTCGTGATCGTCATCGACGATCAGGATGCGCCAGACGGCGCCGGCTTCCTCGGCTGTTTCGTCCGTCGCCTCCGGAGCAAAGAGCAGTTCGTCGTCCGCCACTAGATCGGTCACCACCATTCCCTCCACGCGGTCGGGACAATCTGCCCCGCCAGAGCCGCTCTTCCCTCGTCAACGGACGCACGCGCCCGGACTTGAGAACCTCTTTGTCAGCTTACGCCGGAATAGACTGTCGTTTCCAGCAGGGAGGACACCTATCTTGGATACGCCAGTTCCGATTGACAGTCGTTTGCCCGACGTAGGCACGACCATTTTCACCGTGATGTCGCGCCTGGCGCAGCAGTGCGGCGCGATCAACCTGTCGCAGGGTTTTCCGGACTTCCAGCCCGATCCGGCGCTCGCCGCCGCGGTCGGCGAGGCGATTGCGGCCGGCGCCAACCAGTATCCGCCGATGGCGGGTGTGCCGGCACTGCGCGAGGCGATCGCCACGAAACTGCAACTTGAATATGGTGCAGCGTACGACGCCGAAAGCGAAATCACCGTTACCGCCGGGGCCACCCAGGCGCTGTTTACCGCGATTGCCGCGCTGGTGTCGCCGGGCGACGAAGTCATCGTCTTCGAGCCGGCCTACGATTCGTATGGTCCGGCCGTCCGCCTGCAGGGTGGGGTGGTGCGCCCGGTGGCCTTGCTTGCGCCCGAGTGGCGCCCGGACTGGGCGGCGTTTCGCGCCGCCCTCACGCCGCGCACCCGCCTGGTCATCGTCAACACGCCCCACAACCCGACCGGCTCGGCCTGGCCGCGCGAAGACATGGAGACGCTTGCCGCACTGCTCGACGGCAGCCGCGTCTGCGTGCTGGCCGACGAAGTTTACGAGCACATGGTCTTCGACGGCCGGCGCCACGAGAGCGTTGCGCGCCACCCTGCGCTGGCGCAGCGCGCGATCGGCGTGTCGAGCTTTGGCAAGACCTATCACGTCACCGGCTGGAAGGTCGGCTACGTGTTCGCACCGGCCGCCCTGATGGCCGAATTCCGCAAGGTGCACCAGTTCAATGTATTCACCGTGAATAGCCCCGCCCAGGCGGCATTCGCAAGCGTGGCAGGGCGTGCCGAAACCTGGCGCGAACTTGCCGCCTTCTATCAAGCCAAGCGCGACCGCCTGCGCAGCGGGCTGGCGGCGAGCCGCTTGCGCCTGCTGCCCTGCGCCGCCACGTATTTCCAGCTGGTCGACTATCGCGCGATCTCGGATCTGCCGGATGTCGCCTTCGCCGAGTGGCTTACCCGCGAGGCGGGTGTCGCGGCGATCCCGATTTCGGTGTTCTCGCACGATCGGGCCGACCGCGGCATCGTGCGGCTGTGCTTCGCCAAACAGGACGCGACACTGGACGCTGCCGTGGCGCGGCTGGTCTGCCTGTGAGCGGGTGGTAGACTCGCCCGGACTTCAATTGCATCGGAAGCCTCAACGTGCGGTACATCCTTCTCTTCCTGCTGGGATTGCTCGGTATCTGGTGGCTGCGGCGCCTCGTCAATGGTGAATCCGGACGAGCGCAGTCCGGGGCGGCGCCGCGCGCGCCGGCGCCTTCGGAACGTATTGCCGGATGCGCCCACTGCGGCTTGCATGTGCCCGAAAGCGAGGGCGTCAGCGAGGGGGGGCATTTCTACTGCAGCGAGGCACACCGGCGCCTCGGGCCGCGTGGCTGAAATGTCCGCCACGACGGCGCAGGTCTGGCAACCGGCCGAATCGCGCTGGGAATCGCTGCGCTATTACAGCTACTACCGGCTCATCGTCGCCTGCGGGCTTGCCTTCATCGGCCGCATGTTGATTTCCGACGGCAACAGTGCCGATGCCTGGTACGGGGTCGTCAGCGGCTACCTGTTCGCCGCAGTGGCGTTGCTCTATTTCTTGCGCATGTCGCGCGCACCCTTCCACTGGGTGGTCAGTACCCACATCGCGGTCGATATCCTCGCCTTGAGCGCGATGATGTACGTGGGTGGCGGCCACAAGGGCGGGCTGCCCTACATGATGATGGTGGTGGTGGCGGCCGGAGGCCTGTTGGGCGAGGGGCGCCTGGTCTATTTTTATGCCTCGCTCGCGTCGGTGTCGGTGCTGGTGGTGCAGGGCTTGCGCGCGCTGGCGATCGATACCGAGGCGGCGTCCGACATCACCGCGGTTGGCCTCATCTGCATCGGCTTCTTTGCGGTGGCGACCGTCGCACGCCTGCTGGCTACGCGCGCGCTGGCCAACGAACGGCTTGCGCACCAGCGCGGCGCCGCGTTGCGGCGCCAGGTGCAGGTGAATGAACAGGTGATCGCTGATCTGCACGATGGGATTCTGGTGCTGGACCCCGATGGCGTGCTGCTGCAGGCCAACCCGAAAGCGGCCGAGCTGCTCGGCGACATACCCGGCAGCGGCATTCCGCTGGAAGTGATTTCCCCGGAACTTGCCGATGCGGTGCAGCAGGGCGGTGGGCAGGTGCGCATGAACGACGGAGGCAGCCGCGTGCGGGTGCGAACCCTGCGCCTGGGTGGCCAGGGCGACACCATCGTGTACCTCGAAGACCTTGAGCGCATCGAGCGTGAGGCGCAGCAGATCAAGCTGGCGGCGCTCGGCCGGCTGACTGGAAGCATCGCGCACGAAATTCGCAACCCGCTGGCCGCGATCAGCCATGCAAGCGAGTTGCTCGCAGAGGAGAAGCGCGCCGAAATGCAGTCGCGGCTGACCCGGATCATTCATGACAACACGCTGCGCATCGACCGCATGGTGCGCGACGTGCTGGAACTCGGGCGGCGCGATCGTGCCACGCCGGAAACGATCCCCTTGCTGCCTTTTGTGCGCGCCTTCGTCGATGAACAGGTGGCTTTCGAGGGGCTCGACCCGGCGCTCGTGATGCTCGTGGGTGACATGGCGCTGCCCCTGCGCTTCGACCGCATTCATTTGCAGCAGGTGTTGTGGAACCTGATTGGCAATGCTCGCCGCTACGCTTCGGGGGCGCCCGGAAGTGTCAAGGTCACGATCCAGAGCGGGGATGAAGGTGAAGTCCTGCTTGATGTGGTGGATGACGGCCCCGGTGTGCCACCAGAGGCCCGCGCACAGATCTTCGAGCCCTTCTTTACCTCGGATCCGCGCGGCACCGGGCTGGGGCTCTACATTGCGCGCGAACTGGCGCAGGCCAACGGCGCGCAGCTCGAATTGTGCGATTCGCGCAGCGGCGCGCATTTCAGATTGGTAGCGAAGGGGATTGCATGAGTGGAGCGAGTGAGCGGCGAGCCCGCACGGACGCGGCAGTGCTGATCGTCGATGACGAAGCGGATATTCGCGAACTGCTTGAGCTGACCTTGCTGCGCATGGGACTTGGTGCCGACGCGGCCGGATCGCTGGCGGAGGCGCGCGCACTGCTCGCCGAGCGCAACTACAAGCTCTGCCTCACCGACATGCGTCTGCCGGACGGCGAGGGGCTGACGCTGGTGAAGGAAATCGCGCAGCATCACCCAGAATTGCCGGTCGCGGTCATCACCGCCTACGGCAGCATGGAAAACGCGGTCACGGCGCTGAAGGTCGGCGCTTTCGATTACCTGTCCAAGCCGGTGTCGCTCGAACAGCTACGAGCGCTGGTCAAATCGGTATTCGATCTGCCCAAGCGCACCGCGGAGTCCCGGCCGATCGGCGCCACGTCGCTGACCGGTGATTCGCCGACCATGCAGCAAGTGCGCGGCATGATCGAACGCCTGGCGCGCAGTCAGGCGCCGGTGTACATCAGCGGCGAATCGGGTAGCGGCAAGGAGCGGGCGGCGCGCCTGATTCACGAGCACGGCGCTCGGGCGAGCAAACCCTTTGTGGCCGTGAACTGCGGTGCGATCCCGGAAAACCTGATGGAAAGCGAGTTCTTCGGCTATCGCAAAGGCGCCTTCACCGGCGCCGACGCCGACCGCGATGGCTTCTTTCAGGCCGCCAACGGCGGCACGCTGTTCCTCGACGAGGTGGGCGACCTGCCTCTGCCGATGCAGGTGAAGCTGTTGCGTGCGATCCAGGAAAAGCGGGTGCGGCGCGTCGGCGACACATCCGAGCTGGCGGTGGACCTGCGCATCATCAGTGCGACCCATCGCAATCTGAAAGACCTGGTCGATCAGGGGCGCTTCCGCCAGGATCTGTTCTATCGCCTCAATGTCATCGAACTGCGCATGCCGGCCTTGCGCGAGCGGCGCGAAGACATCCCGGCGCTGGTCGAGGCCTTGTTGCGCCGGCTGGCCAACGATGCAGGCCTGCCGACACCGCGCATCGAGGATGCCGCAATGGCGGCGCTGATGCGCTACGCCTTCCCCGGCAACGTGCGCGAACTGGAAAACGTGCTTGAGCGTGCGCTCGCGCTGCACAGCGCCGAGTGCATCACCGCCGACGATCTGCACATCGAGCCGCGCGAAGGCGAAGACGGCGTTGCCGCGGTGCCCGGCGGAGGCGTCGCGCTGGAGCGCGAGTCGCTGCAGGACTATCTCGACCGCGTCGAAAGGCAGGCCATCAACGAAGCGATTGCCAAAACCGACGGCAATCGCACGGCGGCGGCGCGCCTGCTCGGCGTGACCTTCCGTTCCTTGCGTTACCGCATGGACCGCCTCGGCATGAAGGATTGAGCGCGGCGATGCGTCTGACGCTGCGCGGCGACGACTCGCTTGACCTGACGGAGGGCGTCTTCGCGCCTTATCCTGTGGTGAATGCCGACGGCCTGTTGCCGACGGCGCGACAGATCGGCTCGCCGAACTTCGACGAGCGACCCTCCGATTGCGATGTCAGCCTGATCGTCGTGCATGCCATCAGCCTGCCGCCGGAACAGTTCGGCGGGCAGGGGATTGAACAACTGTTCACCAACACGCTCGACCCGGCCGAACACCCGTATTACGCGGGCATCCATCACTTGCGTGTCTCGGCGCATTTCTTGATCCGCCGCGACGGCGCGATCGAGCAATTTGTCCCGACGACCCGGCGCGCCTGGCATGCAGGCGCTTCGTGCTGGAACGGCCGCGAGCGCTGCAACGACTTCTCGGTCGGCATCGAACTTGAGGGCAGTGACACGCAGCCCTTCGAGGCGCTGCAGTATCCGGCGCTCGCCGGACTGATCCGTAGCATCGCCGGGCGTCACCCGGTAGCCGACCTCGCCGGCCATAGCGACATCGCGCCGGGGCGCAAGACCGATCCCGGCCCGTTCTTCGACTGGCACCTCCTCGCCACGCTGCTGCGCTGACGCGCCAGCTTCGTTACGTTTCGGAGTCCTCGCGCGACGGGCGCCCGGTTCGGGCGGCCAGATGCGCTGCCCGCGACCTCGTCCTTCGCCTTTGATTTGCGCATTGCGCAAATTTTCTTTCTTGCATGATCCTGGGTTTGCTCACTAGAATTAGTTCAAATTAGTAATCGAACTACTAGATCTAGTAGGTCAATAATAAGTGTGCTGCCGAGGCAATCAGATGCGGCAGACCCCAGACAGGAGAGATCGATGCAGGTCATCGCCAGCGAGGCAACCATCAATCCGGCGCTCTCGACGCCGACGTCAGACACCCAGAATGAGGCGGAGCGCTTTGGCGACTTCAAGGTGATCCGGCGCAACGGTGCGGTCGTCAGTTTTGAACCCTCGAAAATCGCGCTCGCGGTGACCAAGGCCTTCCTCGCGGTGGAGGGCTCGCACGGGGCCGTGTCGGCACGGGTGCGCGAGGTGGTCGGCAGCCTTACCGAACAGGTCGTGCGCGCACTGGTGCGTCGCCAGCCGCACGGCGGCACCTTCCACATCGAAGACATCCAGGATCAGGTCGAACTTGCGCTGATGCGCTCGGGCGAGCACGACGTCGCGCGCGCCTATGTGCTGTACCGCGAAAAGCGCGCTGCCGAGCGTGCGCAGAAGGCGAAGGCAACGCCGCCGGCCGCGGCGTTGCATGTCACGCACCGCGGCGAACGCAGGCCGCTGGACCGCGCCGAGCTGGCCGATCTGGTTGCGGCCGCCTGCGCCGGCCTAGGCGAGCAGGTGCAGCCCGAGGCGATCCTCGAAGGCGCACTGCGCAACCTTTACGACGGCGTGCCTTTGGACGAAGTGCGCAAGGCGCTGATCCTCGCCGCCCGCACGCTGATCGAGAAGGAACCGGCCTACGACTACGTCACCGCGCGGCTGCAACTGCATGTGATCCGCGACGAGGTGCTGGGCGAGGAAGTTGCCCATGCCGCAATGGCAACGCGCTACGCGGAGTATTTCCCGCGGTATGTGAAGCTGGGTATCGAGGCGGAACTGCTCGACCCGAAGCTCGCGCAGTTCGACCTCGCGCGCCTGGGCGCAGCGATCGTCGCCGACCGTGACCTGAAGTTCGGCTACCTCGGCCTGCAGACGCTCTACGACCGCTACTTCCTGCATATCGAAGAGCGTCGAATCGAGCTGCCGCAGGTCTTCTTCATGCGTGTCGCGATGGGTCTGGCACTGGGCGAGATCGACCGTGAGGCGCGTGCGATCGAGTTCTACAACGTGCTCTCGCAGTTCGACTTCATGAGCTCGACGCCGACGCTGTTCAACGCCGGCACGCTGCATTCCCAGCTCTCGTCCTGCTACCTGACCACCGTGGATGACAGCCTCGACGACATCTACCAGGCGATCAAGGAAAACGCGCTGCTGCAGAAGTTCGCGGGAGGTTTGGGCAACGATTGGACCCCGGTGCGCGCGCTCGGCGCCCGCATCAAGGGCACCAACGGCAAGAGCCAGGGCGTGATCCCCTTCCTCAAGGTGGTGAACGACACCGCGGTGGCGGTGAACCAGGGCGGCAAGCGCAAGGGCGCGGTCTGCGCGTATCTCGAAACCTGGCACCTCGATATCGAGGAGTTCCTCGAACTCCGCAAGAACACCGGCGACGACCGCCGCCGCACGCACGACATGAACACCGCGAACTGGATTCCGGACCTGTTCATGAAGCGGGTCATGGAAGGTGCCGAGTGGACGCTGTTCTCGCCCTCTGATGTGCCCGATCTGCACGACAAGTTCGGCCGTGCCTTTGAAGAAGCCTACGTCGAGTACGAGCGCCGTGCGGACCGTGGCGATATCAAGCTGTTCCGTCGCATCCCGGCGCTGCAGCTGTGGCGCAAGATGCTGACGATGCTGTTCGAGACCGGGCATCCGTGGATCACCTTCAAGGACCCGTGCAACATCCGCTCGCCCCAGCAGCATGTGGGCGTGGTGCATTCGAGCAACCTCTGCACCGAGATCACGCTGAACACCTCGGATACCGAGATCGCGGTCTGCAACCTCGGCTCGGTGAACCTGCTCGCGCACCTGGGCAAGGATGGTGAGCTCGATCACGACAAGCTGCGCCGCACCATCCGCACCGCGATGCGGATGCTCGACAACGTGGTCGACATCAACTACTACGCGGTTGGCAAGGCGCGTAACTCGAACCTCAAGCACCGCCCGGTCGGCCTCGGCATCATGGGCTTCCAGGACTGCCTGCACGCCAAGCGCATCCCCTACGCCTCGGAGGATGCGATCGCCTTCGCCGATCGTGCGATGGAAGCGGTGTGCTACTACGCCTACTGGGCCTCGACCGATCTGGCCGAGGAGCGGGGCCGTTATTCGAGCTTCCGTGGCTCGCTGTGGGACCGTGGCATCCTGCCGCTCGACAGCCTCAAGCTGCTGGCCGAGGAACGGGGCGGCTACCTGGAAGTCGACACCTCCAGCACGCTCGACTGGGACGCGCTGCGGCGCCGCATTGGCGAGGTCGGCATGCGCAACTCCAACTGCGTCGCGATCGCGCCCACGGCGACGATCTCCAACATCATCGGCGTCGACGCCTGCATCGAGCCGACCTACCAGAACCTGTACGTCAAATCGAACCTCTCGGGCGAGTTCACGATCGCCAACGAGTCACTGGTCCGCGACCTGAAGAAGCTCGGCCTGTGGGACGAGGTAATGGTCGCCGACCTCAAGTACTTCGACGGTTCGCTCGCGAAGATCGACCGCATTCCGGACGAGTTGCGCCGGCTCTACGCCACCGCGTTCGAGGTCGAGCCGAAGTGGATCGTCGAATGCGCCGCGCGGCGCGCGAAATGGATCGACCAGGCGCAGTCACTCAACATCTACATGGCCGGTGCATCGGGCCGCAAGCTCGATGAAACCTACAAGCTCGCCTGGTTGCGTGGCCTGAAGACGACCTACTACCTGCGTGCCCTGGGTGCGACGTCGGCGGAGAAGTCGACGGGTCGCGGGGGCGAACTGAACGCGGTGCCGGTGAGCGGAGGCGTGAGTGCTGCTGCGTCCGCCGCCGAGCCCGCGAAGTTCTGCAGCATCGACAACCCCGATTGCGAGGCGTGTCAGTAAACGTCCTACATGCGCCTCGGCTCGTGATGAGAAACGGGGGACGACGTGGCATGCGCAAGGTGCGAGATGTGGTCCGGAATCTTCGTGTCGCATGTGTGGACCGGTGCCACGTCGTCTCATGAAACCGGTAGACGCGTCGCACGCAGTGTTCGCTCTTTGCAACACCGCTCGCCGCAGAGCCGCGCAGCATAAGGCTCTCCGGGCGATCCTCTGAGAACTAGTATTTATGCGGGTTTCCGCGATATTGGTTGTGACAGGGTGACGCACAACTTCACGGAAAGCCGCGCCGGCAGTACGTCTCCGGCCGTCGACGAGTTGCAGAAATTTGTTGATCGATTCGAAAAATTGAACTAAAGGATATTGGCATGCTGAATTTTGACGACGACCTCGTTTCTGCAAATTGGAAACAGCCCCGCGCGGTTGAGGCGGAGGTATCGTCTGTCGCCGAGCGCGGCATCGAGCAGGACGACGCGGTGAGCGTTCGACGGATCAACGCTGCTGACAAGCGTGTCATCAACGGCGCGACAGACGTCAACCAGCTCGTTCCTTTCAAGTACAAGTGGGCGTGGGAGAAGTACCTCGCCACTTGCGCGAACCACTGGATGCCGCAGGAAGTGAACATGGCGCGCGACATCGCGCTGTGGAAGGACCCGAACGGCCTCACCGAGGACGAGCGGCGTATCGTCAAGCGCAACCTCGGCTTCTTCGTCACGGCCGATTCGCTCGCTGCCAACAATATCGTGCTTGGCACCTATCGCCACATCACCGCGCCCGAGTGTCGTCAGTTCCTGTTGCGCCAGGCGTTTGAAGAAGCGATCCACACGCACGCCTACCAGTACATCGTCGAATCGCTCGGTCTCGACGAGGGCGAGATCTTTAACGCCTACCACGAGATCCCGACGATCCGTGCGAAGGACGAATTCCTGATCCCCTTCATCGAGACCCTGACCGATCCGGAATTCAAGACGGGTACGCCCGAGGCGGACCAGCAACTCCTGCGCTCGTTGATCGTCTTCGCCTGCATCATGGAAGGCCTGTTTTTCTACGTCGGCTTCGCGCAGATTCTCGCGCTCGGCCGCCAGAACAAGATGACCGGCGCGGCCGAGCAATACCAATACATCCTTCGTGACGAGTCGATGCACTGCAACTTCGGCATCGACCTCATCAACACCATCAAGCTCGAGAATCCGCATCTGTGGACGCCGGCATTCCGCGACGAGATCCGCACGCTGATGCAGCGTGGTGTCGAGCTTGAATACCGCTATGCCGAAGACACCATGCCGCGCGGCGTGCTCGGCCTCAATGCATCCATGTTCAAGGAATACCTGCGTTTCATCGCGAATCGGCGTTGCCAGCAGATCGGCATCGATGCCATCTATCCGGGCGCGGAAAACCCGTTCCCTTGGATGAGCGAAATGATCGATCTGAAGAAGGAGCGCAACTTCTTCGAGACGCGGGTGATCGAGTATCAGACGGGAGGGGCGCTGAGTTGGGATTGATTTGCCGCTTGCTCTCCACCGTCTCGTACACCGCTTCACAGGTTTTACTACCGCCGCGCACTTGTGCGGCTGCGGCGCGCCACTTCCGCGTGGTGACGTGCGCATTGACTGACCCACGACGCTACGATGGAGGGTGATATGGCAACAGCAAAGAGCACTGACAAGACCAAGAAAGCGGCGGCCCCCAAGGCAGCCGCGAAACCTGCGGCGAAGAAGGTAGTAGCCAAGCCCGCCGCGAAACCGGTGGCAAAGAAGGCCGCTGTCCCCAAGGCGGCAGCCAAACCGGCAGCGAAGAAGGTGACCGCCAAGGCGGCGACCAAGCCGGCGGCAAAGCCCGCCGCCAAGGCGGCCGCGAAACCCGCAGCGAAGGTTGCCGCCAAACCAGCCGCGAAACCCGCCGCCAAGAAGGCCGCCGTCACCAAACCGGCGGCCAAGAAGGCCACCGCAGCCAAACCCGCCGCCAAGGTGACGGAACGCAAGACCACTCTGGTGCATCCGACGCCTACCCGCGCGGTTGCGAAGACTGCGGCAAAGAAGACAACGGCCAAAGCTGCTCCTAAGGCTGCAGCCAAACCCGCTGCCAAGAAGACTGCAACCAAGGCGGCCACAAAACCGGCGGCCAAGCCCGCAGTGAAGAAGGCTGCGCCGAAGGCCGCCGCCAAGCCTGCGGCAAAGAAGGTCGCCGCCAAGGCCGCACCGAAGACCGCTGCGAAGCCAGCCGCGAAGAAGGCCGCACCGGCCAAGGCTGCTGCGAAGCCGGTCGCGAAGAAGGCTGCACCGAAAGCTGCTGCGAAGCCTGCAGCGAAGAAGGCCACGGCCGCCGTCGCCACAGTCAAGAAGGCTGTATCGAAGGCCGAGAAGGCTGTGAAGAAGACCGCGACTGCAAAGGTAACCGCAGCAAAAAAAGCCGTGGCGAAGGCTGAGAAGACCGTCAAGAAAGAGGCGGCAAAGAAAGTGACGGCAGCGAAGAAAGTCGTCGCCAAGGCTGAAAAAGCTGTCGAGAAAGTAGCGAAGAAAGCGGCGACGAAGGCTACCGCCGTGAAGAAGGCTGTCACAAAGGCTGTGGTCAAGGCCGAGAAGGTTGTCGCCAAGGCGGTTGAAAGCGCAGCGAAGCCTGCAGCGAAGAAGGCGCCGGCAAAGCCCGCTGCGAAGGCGGCGAAACCGGCGGCCAAGCCGGCCGCAAAGCCAGCTGCCAAGCCAGCCGCAAAAGCGCCTACGGCCAAACCGGCCGCTGAAGCGAAACCGGTTGAAGCCAAACCGGCAGAGGTGAAATCTGAGGCAACCAAGGCCGCGCCGAAGAAGAAGCCCGCCGCGAAGAAAGCCGCAGCCAAACCGGCGACGCCTGCAGCGGCGCCTGCTGCTCCGGCGGCCGAGGCGCCCAAGGCTGAAGCTGAAGCCAAGACCGATGCGGCAGCACCTGCCGCAAAGCCAGCGGATGCGCCGGCCGCCGCTGACGCGAAACCCTCGACCGCAGCAACTCCGGGGCTGAAGTCGTCGTTGAATCCGACTGCCGCGTGGCCGTTCCCGACAGGCTCACGCCCGTCCTGATCAGGTCAGCAAAGCGATCGACGAAGGCACGTGCTTGCACGTGCCTTTTTTCTTGGGATTGCGCGTGATGCCGGCCGCCAAGCCGCCACCACCAAGGCTCTATGAATATCCAAACGGCATTGTTGTTGCAGTGCAACGATTCCGGGTGGGATTGACAAATCCTATTGGAATCAATACACTGCGCCTCGTCTGGTTGCGATCGATATATCGCAGTAGTTCATTCAGAGAAGCGAACAGACCGCCAGCTTCTGTTTCGTTCCTGGTAATTCTTGGTGTTTCTTAGTCGGTGCATCGTCTGGTTGCGGCGGTACACCTCGATCGACCCTTGACCACTTTGCGCGGTATCGCCCGTGCGCTGACAGACCAGTTTTCCGCATGACCCAGGGATTTGTTCTTGGGCGTAAGGAATGTCGCGTGTCTGTTCAGACCGTTCAGGCGAATATGCCGTCAGAGCCTCAGAGGAGGAATGATGATCTACGCAACTCGCGTCGCAGCAGCTGCTCGGCACGTTGGTTCCTTTGTTCTGCACTTCGCCCACGGAAGTCTGCTCGTCGCAGGGCTCGTGGTAACAGTGATTCTCGGCGTACGCGTATTCGACCAGGGCCTGGGCGGCTTGCCGCTGCAGAGTCTGTTCGGACGTGCCGAGGCAGCAGTTGCCGCCGAGGACAGCCTGTCCCCGGCTGATCTGGCAACCGTTGAGCAGGACACGGCACTGGTGGATCCGGATCACCCGGATCAGCTCTCGCCGGAAATGGAACGCGTGACCGACTACCTTGCCCGTCGTTATCGTGTCGCCCGTGCTGCAGTAGAACCACTGATTGTTGCCGCACAGAAAGCGGGCCATTCAGTCGGCATTGATCCGCTGCTGATCGTTGCTGTCGTCGGCATCGAGTCGAGCTTCAATCCGTTTGCCGAAAGTGCAGTGGGTGCTCAGGGTCTGATGCAGGTGGTGCCACGTTTCCACCAGGACAAATTCGACGAGAAGGCCGGTGCTGCACCGCTGCTTGATCCCACCGAGAACATCCGTGTCGGCGCACAGGTGTTGAAGGAATACATTCGCCGCAATGGCTCGCTGATGGCGGGTCTGCAGCAATACGGCGGCGCGGCTGATGACCCGACTGAAGGCTACGCCAACAAGGTGATCGCCGAGAAGCAACGCCTGCAACTGGCGATGCGTCAGGGCGCCAAGCTGGCGTCCGCCCGCTGATTCAGACGCTTCACTCGCAGGGCCGGCGCCAAGCCGGCCCTTTTCATTTCTACCCGGCCAGAACGCGCGCCATGCGCCCGATCGCTTCGGTGATACGCGCTTCGTCCGTGGTGTAGGCGAAACGCAGCCAGCGGTCCGGAGATTGGGCGCCAAAATCCCTGCCCGGAGTGACCGCAACGCCAGCCTCTTCGAGCAGGCGGTGCGCAAGCGCGAAACTGTCAGTGCTCAAACCGCCGACGTCCGCGTAGACGTAGAACGCGCCCGCTGGGCGGGCAGGGATGTCGAAACCGAGTGCCAGCAGACCGTCTATCAGCACTTCTCGACGTCGCGCAAACGCCGCACGACGCGATTCGAGAATCGCGATGCACTCCGGCGCGAAGGCCGCCAGTGCGGCGTGTTGCGCAGGGGTCGATGGGCTGATGAAGAAGTGCTGCGCGAGCTTCTCGATTTCCCGCACGTAAGCCTTGGGCGCCACCAGCCACCCCAGTCGCCACCCGGTCATGCCGAAATACTTCGAGAAGCTGTTGATGACGAATGTGGGGGTGCCACCACCAAGCGCGGTGTGCGGCGGGGTGTCGTATGTGAGCCCCTGGTAGATCTCGTCCACGATCAGCGCGCCCTTGCGCGCACCGACGAACTGCGCGATCTGGTCAAGCGTCGAGGTGTCGATCACGGTCCCGGTCGGATTGGAGGGGCTCGCGACGATGATGCCTCGCGTATCGGGCGTCCAGGCGCCTTCGACCTGTGCGAGCGTTGGCTGAAAAGCAGCGGCAGCGGTGACCGGCAGTGCCGTCGGCACTCCCTCGAACGCGCGCACGAAGTGCCGGTTGCAAGGGTAACCGGGGTCGGGTAACAGCCACGCATCGCCGGGCTCCGTCAGCGCGGCAAGGGCCAGTAGCAGGGCGCCCGATGCGCCAGCGGTAACGACGATGCGTTCGGTTTCAATCGTGACGCCGAAGCGCCTGGCGTAGTGCGCCGCAATGGCCTCGCGCAAGGCTGGCAGGCCGAGCGCTGGCGTGTAACGGACGTAGCCTTGATCAAGAAAGGCTTGCGCCGCGGCGATGACGGGCGGGGGCGTCGGAAAGTCCGGCTCGCCGACCTCCATGTGGATGATGTCGCGTCCCTGAGCCTCCAGCGCGTGGGCGCGCGCGAGCAATTCCATGACGTGGAAAGGTTCGATGTCGCGTGCGCGGCGCGCGAGCGGCCCGGCGCAAAGTGAATGGGTGTATTCCGACATGGCGACACTTTACGCCCGGCAGAGGCGGAAATGAAAAGCGCCACCCGAGGGCGGCGCTCGTGACAGTCAGGGACTGTGGCTCAGCGGCCGATGGCTTCTTCGAACAGCTCGCGCTGCAGCGCCAGGGTGCGTGGCAGGCGTTTGCCCAGCTTGTCGAACCATTCCTTGTGCAGGGCAAGCTCGCTGCGCCAGGCTTGAGCGTCGATCGCTGTAAGCGCTTCGAATTCTTCGCGGCCGATGCCCATGCCGGACCATTCGATGTCCTCGAACTTGGGCATCCAGCCGAGCGCGGTTTCACGCGCGCCAACTTCGCCTCGTGAGCGCTCGACGATCCACTTGAGCACGCGCATGTTGTCGCCGAAGCCTGGCCACATGAAATCGCCGCTTTCGTTCATGCGGAACCAGTTCACGCAGAACACCTTCGGTGTGTGCTCGACCGTATGGCCGATCTTCAGCCAATGGTTGAAGTAATCGCCCATGTGGTAACCGCAGAAGGGCAGCATCGCGAACGGATCGCGGCGCACCACGCCTTGCTGCCCGAAGGCCGCTGCGGTGGTCTCAGAGCCGAGTGTCGCCGCCATGTAGACGCCGAAATTCCAGTTGAAGGCCTGGTAGACCAGCGGCACGGTTGTCGCGCGGCGACCGCCGAACACGAAGGCAGAAATCGGCACGCCCGCCGGGTCTTCCCACTTCGCGTCGATCGACGGGCATTGGCCCGCCGGCGCGGTGAAGCGGGAGTTCGGATGCGCGGCTTTGCGACCGCAGTCTGGCGTCCAGTCTTGCCCGGTCCAGTCGATCAGGTGTGCGGGTACTTCCTTGCTCATGCCTTCCCACCACACGTCGCCATCGTCGGTTAGCGCGACGTTGGTGAAGATCACGTTGGCATGCAGGGTCGCCATCGCGTTACGGTTGGTCTTCTCGTTCGTGCCCGGCGCCACGCCGAAGTAGCCGGCCTCCGGGTTGATGGCGTAGAAGCGGCCATCGGGACCGGGCTTGATCCAGGCGATGTCGTCGCCAACCGTCGTGACCTTCCATCCGCCCAGACTCTCCGGCGGGATCAGCATGGCGAAATTGGTCTTGCCGCAGGCAGACGGAAACGCCGCCGCGACGTAGGTATTCTCGCCTTGCGGGTTTTCAACGCCAAGGATCAGCATGTGTTCGGCCAGCCAGCCTTCGTCGCGTGCCATCGTCGAGGCAATGCGCAGCGCGAAGCACTTCTTGCCGAGCAGTGCGTTGCCACCGTAGCCCGAGCCGTAGGACCAGATCTCACGGGTCTCGGGGAAGTGGCAGATGTACTTGGTGGTCGGGTTGCACGGCCAGCTGCTGTCTTTTTCGCCCGCTTGCAAGGGGGCGCCTATCGAGTGCAGGCACGGCACGAAATCGCCGTTGTCGCCAAGCACCTCATACACCGCACGACCCATGCGGGTCATGATCCGCATGTTCACCACCACGTAGGGCGAATCCGAAATTTCGACGCCGATCTGCGAGATCGGGCTGCCCAGAGGCCCCATCGAGAACGGAATCACGTACAGCGTGCGGCCACGCATGCAGCCGTGGAACAGTTCGGTCAGCGTGGCCTTCATCTTGGCCGGCGACTCCCAGTTGTTGGTGGGGCCGGCGTCATGCGGATCGGTGGTGCAGATGTAGGTGCGGTCTTCGACGCGCGCCACGTCCGAAGGGTCGGAGCGTGCCAGGAAGGAGTTCGGGCGCTTTTCCGGATTGAGGCGGATCATCTGGCCGGCTGCGACCATTTCTTCACACAGCCGTGCGGATTCTTCCTCGGAGCCATCGCACCAGACAACGCGATCAGGCAGGGTGAGGGCGGCGACTTCTGCCACCCACTGTTTGAGACGCGCGTGGCGGACATATTCCGGAGCGGAAGTGAGCGCCGCTTCGGGCAAACGTGTGGTCATGATTCTCTCCTGGTTACCACGAATTCGAACGCACGCAGATACCCCGCGGACGAGTACCGCACGTGGCCCAGCGTCGGTGGGAGGAGAGAAACGACGCCGCAGCATTCGCACCAAGAGCTTTTCTTCTTGGCTGGCGCGAACCAAAATCCTGAGTCTTATAGAAGTCTATGCCCCCGGCACAGGCAGCACAACTAAGGACTTATCCCAAGGTCGCATGCAGCGAGTATCCTGCCGCGAGTTTGAAAGTAGCCGGACGCACGGGGGCGTTGCGTTTCATGGCACGACTTGATCGGGGAGAGCATGGACAAGCGTTTTGAGGCTGCAGCGCTGGAATACCACCGCGCGGGCAAGCCGGGGAAGATAGCCGTCACGCCGACAAAGGCGCTGACCAACCAGCAGGATCTGTCGCTCGCGTATTCGCCAGGGGTGGCCGCAGCGTGCAATGCGATCGTCGCAGATCCGGCAGAGGCGGGCACGCTGACCGCGCGCGCCAACCTCATCGCCGTCGTCACCAATGGCACCGCCGTGCTGGGGCTCGGCAACATCGGGCCGCTCGCCGCGAAGCCGGTGATGGAGGGCAAGGCGGTGCTGTTCAAGAAGTTCGCCGGGATCGATGTATTCGATCTGGAGTTCCAGCAGCCCGATCCGGACAAGCTGATCGAGACCATCGCCTCGCTGGAGCCCACATTCGGCGGCATCAACCTTGAAGACATCAAGGCGCCCGAGTGTTTCTACATCGAGCGCGAACTGCGCAAGCGGATGAACATCCCGGTCTTCCACGACGACCAGCATGGCACCGCGATCGTGGTCGGCGCCGCCTTGCTCAACGGCTTGCACCTGCTTGGCAAGGATTTGTCACAGATCAAGCTTGTGACCTCTGGCGCCGGCGCGGCGGCGCTCGCTTGCCTCGACCTGCTGGTGATGCTCGGCATACCGGTCGAGCACATCTGGGTCACCGACATCGAAGGCGTGGTCTATGAGGGGCGACCGGTGCTGATGGACCCGGTCAAGGACCGCTTTGCCAAGAAGACGGATGCCCGCACGCTCGCCGACGTCATCGAAGGGGCCGATGTTTTTCTCGGCCTGTCTGCCGGTGGGGTGCTGAAGCCCGAGATGGTCGCAAGGATGGCGCCCAATCCGGTGATTCTCGCGCTGGCGAATCCGACGCCGGAGATCCTGCCGGAACAGGTCAAGGCGGTGCGCGACGACGCGATCATCGCCACCGGGCGGTCGGACTACCCGAACCAGGTGAACAACGTGCTGTGCTTCCCGTTCATCTTCCGCGGTGCGCTGGATGTCGGCGCGACCACCATCACCGACGAGATGAAGCTTGCTGCCGTGCGGGCCATCGCCGAACTCACGCGCGCCGAACAGAGCGACGTCGTCGCCGCCGCGTATGGCGAGGGCATCGCGAGCTTTGGCCCAGAGTACATCATCCCCAAGCCCTTCGATCCGCGCCTGATCGTCAAGATCGCGCCGGCGGTGGCCCAGGCGGCGATGGATTCGGGCGTGGCGACGCGGCCGATCACCGATTGGGAGGCGTACCGGCAGGGGCTCAACAATTTCGTCTGGCAGTCCGGCCTGATCATGAAGCCGGTGTTCGCCGCGGCCAAACGCGCGCCCAAGCGCATCATCTTCGCTGAGGGCGAATCCGAGCGGGTGCTGCGCGCGGTTCAGACGGTGGTGGACGAGGGGCTGGCAAGGCCGATCCTGATCGGTCGCCCCGAGGTCATCACGCGCTACATCGAGCGCTTCGGTCTGCGCCTGCGGCCGGAACTCGACTTCGAGATGGTCAATCAGGACGACGACCCGCGCTACCGCGAGCTGTGGACGCACTACCACGCGCTGATGGAGCGGCGTGGCGTCTCGGTCGAATACGCGCGGCGCGAAGTGCGGCGGCGCGCGACCTTGATCGGCGCATTGATGCTCAAGTTCGGCTATGCCGACGGCTTGATATGCGGCACGTCGGGTCTGCACCAGCTGCACCTGAAGTTCGTGGAAACCGTGCTGGGGCGCGCCAAGGGGGTGGGCAGCTGTTATGCCATGAACCTGCTGGCCTTGCCCGGCCGCACCGTGTTCCTGTGCGATACCTACGTCAATTACGACCCCACGGTCGAGCAACTCGTCGAGATGACCTGCCTCGCCGCGGAAGAAGTGCGCCGCTTCGGTATCCAGCCGCGTGTGGCACTGCTGTCGCATTCGAGTTTCGGCACCGACGACACGCCCACTGCCGAGAAGATGCGCGCCGCGCTGGCGCTGCTCCACGAACGCCATCCGGAACTGCAGGTGGAGGGCGAAATGCATGGCGATGCGGCCCTTGACGCAAGCGTCCGGCTGCAGGTGTTTCCGAACGCGCGTATGCGCGACGATGCCAACCTGCTGATCTTCCCTACGCTGGACGCGGCGAACATTGCGTTCAACCTGCTCAAGACCGCGGCTGGCGACGGCATGACGGTGGGGCCGATCCTGCTGGGATCGGCAAAGCCGGTGCATATCCTCACGCCGACGGCCACCGTGCGGCGCATCGTGAACATGACCGCATTGACGGTGGTGGAGGCCGGCCACGCGCGCACCAAATAGCCTGCTCGGCGCTAAAGCTTTGTCAGATTCGTGCCGCAAACCCTGTCAGGGGCGATAGGGGGAAGATGCATGGAAGACCGTGCTGCACTCGTACTGACGGGTGGAGGCGCCAGAGCGGCATACCAGGTCGGCGTGTTGTGGGCGATCCGCGAACTGCGGGGGCGGCGCTCGGACAATCCATTCCCGATCCTGTGCGGGACTTCGGCCGGCGCGATCAACGCGGTGGCGCTTGCCTCCTACGCCGAAGACTTCGATCGCAGCGTGCGTCGCCTCGCCTGGATTTGGAGGCACTTTCACGCGCGGCACGTCTATCGGGCGGACAGCCTCGCCGTCGCCAAGTCGGCGCTCCTGTGGGGCGGCACGCTGCTATGGGGATGGCTGCTGCGGCGCGGCCCGCGCTCGCTGCTCGACAATCGGCCCCTGCGCGAGCTGCTCTCGTCAAAACTCGATTTCGACGGGATCGGGCGCGCGCTCGACTGCGGTGCGCTCTATGCGGTCAGCGTCACCTGCTCCGGCTACGCGACCGGCGAGAGCCTGACTTTCTATGAGGCGGCGCACCGGGTGCAACCCTGGCGCCGGGCTGCGCGGGTGGGTGTGCCGACGCGGCTCAACGTGGATCACCTGATGGCTTCGAGCGCGATCCCCTTCGTCTTCCCGGCCATCAAGATCAACCGTGAGTTCTTCGGTGATGGATCGATGCGCCAGCTCGCGCCGGTCTCGCCAGCCGTGCACCTTGGCGCCACGCGCATCCTCGTCGTCGGGGCCGGGCGAGCCAAGGATGAAACGCGTCGGGCGCGTGGAGACAAATACCCGTCGCCGGCGCAAATTGCCGGTCACGCGCTTTCGTCTATCTTCCTAGACGGTCTGGCGGTGGACCTTGAACGCCTTGAGCGCATCAATTCGACGGTTGCGAAGATTCCCGATCATTTGCGTGCCGAGCTGGGCATCAACCTCAAGCCCATTGAAACGCTGGTGATTTCGCCGTCGGAGCGCCTCGACCACCTTGCCGCGCGCCACTTCAAGGCACTCCCGCGCCCGATGCGGGTGATGCTGCGGGGCGTGGGTTCTGGTGGGCGTTCAGGGTCGACAGTGCTGTCGTATCTGTTGTTCGAGGCGTCTTATACGCGTGCCCTGATCGATCTGGGCTATCGTGACGCCATGATGAAACGCAACGATCTGATCCGCTTTCTGCGTCTGGATCCTGCTTCGGTGAAAAGCGAGTTTCGCGGCCATCGCAGTGGTTTCGGTGCCATGACCGCCGAACAGGATGCTGAGATTCAGTCTGAAATTGGTGCGCTATCCTCTTAATCCGCTTGAGAAATTGTTAGAATCTCGCTATGAAGAAAAGGCCGGTTTCGCTTACCAGCCGAATAAGGGGAAGCATGAAAAAGCCCAGAATGATTTACGCCTTGCTGGTTGCGGCCAGCATCGTGGGAACGCCCGCGTTCGCAGCACATTCGAAAGACGCATCGGCGAAAACGCCCACGCGCAAATCGACGGCTAAAGCGCACACCTCGTCGCGGCACCATGTCGTACATGCTTCGGTCAACAGCAAGAAGAGCAAACGCGTGAGCGTTGCCAAGGCGCTGTATCAGGATTCACGCACGTCGAAGGTGTCGCCGGTGCGCGCGACGTCGGTTTCGGTTGATCGTGACGGCAACCCTTTGCTGCATTCCAACGCATTCGTGGTGCAGGAACTGGGGACCGGCAAGGTGCTGCTCGAACGCAATGCCGAATCGGTGTTGCCGATTGCGTCGATCACCAAGTTGATGACCGCGATGGTGGTGCTCGATGCGAAGCTCTCGCTGTCTGAAACGCTGACCGTCACCGACGACGACACGGACAAGCTCAAGAACACCAGTTCGCGCCTGGTGGTGGGTACCGAACTGACGCGCGAGGAGATGATCCACGTCGCGCTGATGTCATCGGAAAACCGCGCCGCAGCAGCGCTAGGCCGGAACTACCCGGGCGGCATCAACGCTTTCGTATTCGCGATGAACCGCAAGGCGCAGGCGCTGGGTTTGAGCGAAACCTTCTTCCACGATTCGACCGGCCTCAACCCGCAAAACGTGTCTTCGGCGCGCGATCTCGCGAAGATGGTGGCTGCCGCCTCGCACTACCCGCTGATCCGGCAGTTCTCGACCGACGACGAAGAAACGTTGATGGTCCGCGGGCGGGAGCAGACCTTCCGCAACACCAACGCGCTGGTCAAGAGCCCGGACTGGCAGATCGGCGTTTCCAAGACCGGCTTCATCAACGAGGCCGGACGCTGCCTGGTGATGCAGGCCTGGCTCGCGGACAAGCCGATGGTGATCGTGCTGCTCGACTCGGTCGGCAAATTCACTCGTGTCGCAGATGCGCAGCGTGTCAAGCGTTGGGTCGAGAACCTTGTGGCGCATCAGGCTGGTGCGCATGTGCCTGCTGGCTGAGCCTGCGGGTCGGCAAAACGAAAAGCGCGCCTTACGGCGCGCTTTGTTTTTGTCGCAAGCGGATCAACGTCTTGGTGCTTTGTCGTTGCGCAGGGCGACGGTGCTCGATTCGGGTTTGAAGTATCCCAGCGTTGCGGAGATTTCGGCCGCGGTGTCGCGCACCAGCGGCGCCCAGTCGGGGTTGAAGCGATCGGCCGGGGTAGAGAGCGACAGCCCGGCAATCAGCTCGCCGGAATCGTCCCGTATGCCGGCGGCGATGCAGCGCACGCCGTTTTCGACCTCGTCCATGTCATAGGCGACGCCATGCCGACGCACCCGTTCGAGCTCTTTTTCGAGCGCCGCGAGGGTCGTGATCGAGGCTGGCGTCGAAGGTGGCAGGCCGGTGCGGCGCGCGTACTCGGCGATGCGCGCGTTGCTCTCTTCGGCGAGGAAGAGCTTGCCGGTCGCCGTGGTGTGCAAGGGGGCGCGTGCCCCGACGATGTGCACCACCCGCACTGCAGAGCGGCCGCTCGAGGTGCGCTCGACATACACGATGTCGTCGCCGTCGCGCATGCCAAGGTTGACGCTCTCTCCGGTCGCAAGGTGCAGCTTCTGCATCGACTCAACCGCCGAATCGCGCACCGAGATGCGCGACTTGACCACATTGCCCAACTGCAGCAGCCGGATGCCGAGGCGATACACGCCGGCATCGACGCGTTCGACAAAGCCGCGCGCGGTCATCGCCGCGAGAATGCGATGCGCGGTCGACGGGTGCAGGCCGGTTTCGCCTGCGAGTTGCTTGAGCGGAATCGGGTCCGGGTGCTTTGCCAGCGTATCGAGCAGATTCATCATCCGCTCGATCACCTGGATCGACGATGCTTTGGGTTCTTCGGCAGCCACTGCGACAACTTCTTTCTTTTGGAATACGGCGCATCATATTGCAATGCGGGATGTTTCGCAATGTGAAATATTGATACGTCCAGCGGGCTGCGATCTCGGTTTGGGCGTTTCCTGAGCTCTGAATGGAGCGCCTTCGGGGCGCGTTGCCTTCCATGGCGGCGCGTCCCTCGCGACGATTGTTTGACTTCGTCCCGCAAGCGATCCCGTGCAGCGGCTATGCTTGAACCAGGATCTGTTCAGGATGCAGGGGAGTCTCTTCATGACCGTGCCGCGCGTCGTCTCGCTCGAAACTGCCTCGCTTCCGGTAACGCTCAAGCGCCCGGCGGCGCCGCATGAATGGATCGATCATGCGACGACACCGGCCGACGAGGTCGTGGTGCGCCTTGCAGGCGCGCGCGTCGCGCTGGTGAACAAGACCGTGCTCAGTGCCGCGATACTCGAAAAGCTACCCGAGCTGCGCATGGTTTCGGTATCCGCGACGGGTACCGATAACGTCGACCTCGCGACCTGTCGCGCCCGCGGCATCGTTGTGAGCAATGTGCGTGGCTATGCCGCCGACACCGTGCCGGAGCACGCACTGATGTTGATGATGGCGCTGCGCCGCAACCTGCTGGCCTATGTCGATGACGTGCGCAGCGGGCGTTGGAGCCGCGCCGCGAGCTTCGGGCTTTTTGACCGGCCGGTGGCCGACCTGTGCGGAGCGACGCTGACGGTTGTCGGGCGCGGCTCGCTCGGTGATGGCCTGATCCGGCGGGCGGAAGCGCTCGGCATGCGGGTCGTGCTGGCCGAGCGCAAGGGCGCATCCCAGGTGCGCGACGGCTACATGGCGTTCCACGATGCGCTGCGCGTCGCCGATGTGGTGTCCTTGCACTGTCCGCTCAACGCCGAGACGCGCCTGCTGATGGGCGCGGCCGAATTTGCCTGCATGCAACCCACGGCGGTGCTGATCAATACCGCGCGGGGGGGGCTCGTGGACGAGCCGGCGCTCGCGGAAGCGCTGCGCAGCGGGCGCATCGCCGGGGCGGCGACAGACGTGCTGTCGCAGGAGCCTCCGCCGCCCGGGCATCCGCTGCTCGCGCCCGACATTCCCAACCTCATCATCACGCCGCACATGGCGTGGTCGTCGCGTGCAGCGATCCAGCGCCTGGCGGATAGCGCGGTCGACAACATCGATGCCTACCTGCGCGGCGAACCCATCAACCGGGTGGCCTGATGTCGCGGCCCTGGCACGCCAGTGCGGCCGACGAGTGCCTTGCGGCGTTCGAAGTCGATGCTGCGCGTGGCCTTGACGAGAACGAGGTTGCCCGCCGCATCGCCCGGGACGGCCCCAACCAGATCAGCGGGAAGCCGCCCGCCGGGCCGTTCGCGCGCTTCCTCACACAGCTGCGCGAGCCGCTGATCTACATCCTGCTGGCGGCCGGGGTATTGGCGCTGGCCCTGGGTGAATGGGTCGACGCCGGCGTGATTTTCCTCGTCGTGCTGATCAACGCGATCGTCGGGGCGGCGCAAGAGGTCCGCGCACAGGCCGCCATTGCGGCGCTGGCACGCCAGGTTGCGGCGCTCACCAGCGTTGTCAGGAATGGCGAGCGGACGCGCGTGGCGTCTTCCGCCCTGGTCGCGGGCGATATCGTCTTGCTCGATCCCGGCGACCGCGTGCCGGCCGATTTGCGGCTTGTGCGCGTGCGCGACCTCACGGTGGACGAGTCGATGCTCACCGGCGAGAGTCTGCCGGTGGCGAAGGCAGCGGACCCGGTTGCGGTCGAAGCTGCCCTCGGTGAGCGCTTGTGCATGGCCTACGCCGGCTCCCATGTGCTGCGGGGCAGGGCGCGAGGCGTGGTCGTCGCCACCGGCGGACGTACCGAGGTCGGTCACATTGCCGCGCTGATCGATGCCGCGCCGCTGCTGGCGACGCCGCTGACGCGGCGGCTTGCCGTGTTTTCCAATCTGATGCTGTGGATCATCGTCGTCCTTGCGGCGCTGACCTTTGGTGTCGGTCTTGCGCGCGGCGAAACCGTTCCAGACATGCTGATGGCGGCCGTTGCGCTGGCCGTCGGCGCGATCCCGGAAGGGCTGCCGGCAGCCCTGACGATCACGCTGGCAATCGGCGTCGGCCGCATGGCGCGCCGCGCGGCGGTGATCCGCCGCTTGCCCGCGGTCGAGGCGCTCGGCAGTGTGACCGTGATCTGTTCGGACAAGACCGGCACGCTGACGCAGAACCGCATGACGGTCACCGAGCTGCTCGTCGGCGGATTCGGCTACACGGTGGAGGGCGGCGGCTCGCCGAAGAGCGGGCGGATTCGGCCCGGCGCTGGCGCACCCGTCGCCAACGCGGCGCTGGCGCCGCTGCTGAGCGCCGGCATCCTCTGCAATGACGCGCAGATGCGCGTCGAAGGCGATGACTACGTCTTTTCCGGCGACCCGACCGAGTGGTCGCTGCTGCTCGCCGCCACGCGCGGCGGGCTCGATGTCGAAGGCTTGCGCGCATCCCACCCGCGGACCGACGAACTGCCTTTCGACGCACGCTACCAGTACATGGCGACCCTCAACCGCAACGGCGACGGGCAGCGCTTGTGGCTCAAGGGCGCGCTGGAGCGGGTGCTGGGGTGTTGCGACAGCGCGCTCGATGCCAATGGCGACCGCGTACCGATCGACAGCGGCGCCATCCATGCGGCGGCCGAGGCCATGGCAGCGCGCGGCATGCGGGTGCTTGCCTTCGCCTGCGGCCCTCACCCGGCCGACCGGATCGAGCGCGACGCGATCGGCAAGGGACTCGTGTTCCTTGGCCTCCAGGGCATGGTCGACCCGCCGCGAGATGAGGCGATGGCTGCCGTCGCGCGCTGCAAGGCGGCGGGCATTCGCGTAGTGATGATCACCGGCGATCACGCCACGACCGCGGCGGGGATTGCCGGCGCGCTGGGCATCGGCAGCGAAGACTCGGGCGTGATGACCGGACGCGAACTGGCGGCACTGGACGAAGCAGCGCTGGACGCAGCGGTAGGCCGGGTGTCGGTGTTCGCACGTGTCGAGCCGGAGCAGAAGCTGCGGCTGGTGGAAGCCTTGCAGGCACGCGGCGAGGTGGTCGCGATGACCGGCGATGGCGTCAACGATGCGCCGGCGCTGCGTCAGGCGGATATCGGCGTGGCCATGGGGCAGGGCGGCACCGATGTCGCGAAGGAGTCCGCCGACATGGTGCTGACTGACGACAATTTCGCCTCGATCGAAGCTGCGGTGGAAGAGGGGCGCGGCGTGTACGACAACCTGCTCAAGTTCATCGTATGGACGCTGCCGACCAACTTCGCCGAAGGGGTGGTGATCATGGTGGCCGTCCTCGCTGGCGTGGCATTGCCGATCACCCCGCTGCAGATCCTGTGGATCAACATGAGCACCGTGCTGCTGCTCGGCTTGCCGCTCGCCTTCGAGCCGATCGAGCGCGATGTCATGACGCGCCCGCCGCGCGCCCCGTCAGAGCCCATCCTGACGCGTGCGCTGACGGCACGGGTGGTGCTTGCCGGCAGCCTGCTGGTGGTCGGCGCATTCGGGCTGTTCGAACGTGAGCTGGCCGCCGGGCACAGCGTCGACTACGCCCGGACCGCGGCGGTCAACGTCTTCGTGTTCGGCGAGATGGCCTACCTGCTCAACTGCCGCTCGCTGCTGCACAGCTGGTGGAGTGTGGGCGTGTTCTCGAATCTCTCGCTGTGGGCCGGTATTGCCGGCATGGCCCTTCTGCAACTGGCCTTTACCTACGCACCGCTGATGCAGGCGGCCTTCGGCAGCGTCGCGATCGATGCCGCAAGCTGGGGTGACATCCTTTTGATCGGCGCTCTGGTGAATCTGATCGTCGGTGCGGAGAAACTGATCCGTCACCCCAAACGGCACCGCCAGCGGTGAGCGACCTCAGCCGGGCTCGAAGGCCTGCGTGACGCGTGCGCGGCTGCCGTTCTGCCCGTCGATGTCTTGCACCACCTGATTGGGCGCTTCGGCGGCGAGCAAGGCCGTTTGCGCGCGCGTGCTCAGATGCATGAACGAAAGCTCGCTCGGCGCGCGCTCCGCTGCGCTGAGCGATACCGTGTAGGCCACGCCACACTCGGTCTGCGACACGGTTTCTGCGCGCAGGCGAAGCCGTTCGGCAACCTGCATCGCACCGTCCAGCGCAGTGTCCGGCAGCACGATGCAGAACTCCGCGCTGCCAAGGCGTCCGAACAGGTCCTGGCGCTGCAGCGTGCTGGTCGCGAGTTCGGCAAGGTGCAAGAGCGCGCGTTCATCTTCGTGCGGGAGCCGCGGTTCCTGGCCTGCCGGTCGCTCGTCGATACGCAGCACCACGGCGCACAAGGGCCGCTCGCGCCGCTGGGCCCGCGCCAGCTCGCGTTGCCCAAGATCGAACAGGGTGCGGCGGTTGTAGGCACCGGTCTGCGGGTCGAGGGTGGCAAGGCGGTGGCTGTGCTCGCCCTCGCGTTCATAGTGAATCAGCACCATCGCGATGGTGCTTGCCAGCAGTGAAGCAATCAGCAGCAGCACATGGCTGGTGTCGATGCCGCTGCGCTGCGTCCCGGCCAGGATTGGCTGCATCACCGCGTGGATGCGGAAGGCGTAGGCCGCGGCCCCGAGCAGCAAGCTGCTCGCCAGCACCAGCCGTGCGCGGCGCGAAACACCCTGCACCGGGTGCAGGGCCGCAAAAGCGGCCGCGACGTAGAGCGCGACGCCGACGATCGCGTTGAGGAGCCGGCGCGAATCAGCGTCTTCGGTCTGGAACATTTGCGCCACCGTCAGCGCGGCGATCGGCAACACCAGCAGCCATGCCGGTGCGCGCCGCCCGCTCAGAGCGAGCACCGCTGTCAGCAGCAACATGACGCCGCCGTAAGTGCACAGCGCCGTGAGCGCGATGCTCAGGCGCAGCGGCAACTGTTTCTGCAGCATGAAGGCGGTGACGCCGATGCCGAAAAGCGCGAGGCCGGCCAGCCAGAGCCGCAGCGCCTCATGTCGCCGTAGGTTCTCGTTCGCCACCAGCAGGCCGGTCACCAGCGCCAGCGCCGTCAAAACGGTTGCAAACTGCATCGTGAAGGCGTCGAGCATCATGCGGCTTCGCCTGCGGGTGCGACGCGGTTGCGGCCGGCCTGCTTGGCCACAGCCAGCGAGGCCTCGGCGCGGGCCACCAAGGTCGCGGCGTCGCGTTCGCCCTGCTTGAGGCTGGCAGTGCCGATGCTCACGGTGTAGCGCACCATGTCTGGCCCGACATACTGTTTGGCAATGTGTTCGCGCAGTCGCTCTGCCAGTGTGTGTGCGCCACCTTGGGGCGTATCGGGGAGCAGGATCGCGATTTCCTCGTCACCGTAACGGGCGCACAGATCCTGGCCGCGCAGCAGCGCCTCGGTCTGTTGCGCGAGGTGGCGCAAGACGCGGTCGCCGGCCAGGCTGCCATAGGTCGCGTTGATTTGCCGGAAGTGGTCGGGATCGATGATGAGCACCGACAGCGGTTGTTCGCTGCGTTCGGCGCGCAGGACTTCGCGCGCGGCCTGGAGCATGAACGATCGCCGGTTGAACAGCTCGGTCAGGGCATCCCGGGTGGCGAGCTGATCCGCCGCGGCGCGCGCGCGGGCCTGGTGCATCAGTGCAATCCCGAGGTTGCTGAGAATCAGGTTGAGGTGGTTGAGCCACACGCCGGTCGCGTTGATCGGTTCGCTGACCGACAGATCGGGCAGGCGCTCGGGCGCAAATACGAGCTCCCCCAAGCGCAGCAGCATTGAAAAAGCGCCGAGCAGGAAACTCGCGCTGACCAGCCAGCGATAGTGTGCCTTGCCGTCTGCCGGCATGCGGACCAGCGGCCACGCGCAGAGCCCCAGCTGGAAAGCGAACACGGCGTTCGAGCAAAGTGCGCGCGCGGCAAAGTCGTCGACCCAGTGCGCGTGCTGGAGGCCCAGCAATACCGGCGGCAGGACCAGCGCGAGACGCGGCAGCCGTGCGTTGGCAAACGCCGCCATCGACGCGGCATACAAGGAAAAGCTCGCGGACAGCAGCACGATGCTGCTGACAATGACGGTCGGCGTGGGGGGCGTGTAGGCCATCCAGACAAACAGCGCGACTGCAATGGCCTGGCAGATCAAGGCCGAGAACCATTGGGTCTGTCCATCCTTCATGCGGCCGATCTGCATGGCGAGCAGCGTCAGTGCGAGCGCTACGCAGTCCAGGCACAGCACGGTGAGAAGGGTGGGAACGTCGATCATCGGGCAGCGGGCGTTGATTGCTTGGGGTTCATGGTGTCCAGGGCTAGACCAGGCCGCGACTGCGCAACTCAGCTTTGATGAAGGCATAGAACACTGGCGCAGCGATCAGGCCGGCAAGCCCGAAGGCCGATTCGAACACCAGCATCGCGATCAGCAGTTCCCAGGCGCGTGCATCGATGTGGCCGCCGACGATGCGCGCGTTCAGGAAATACTCCAGCTTGTGCACGACGATCAGGAACACCAGTGCGGCGGCCGCGATCTGCACCGAGATCGACAGCGCGATGAACGTGATCAGCGTGTTCGACACCAGATTCCCGATCACTGGCAGCAGGCCGGCAAAGAAGGTGATCGCGATCATCGTCTTGACCAGCGGCAGATGTACGCCGAACAGGGGCAAGACCAGCAGCAGGAAGACCGCCGTCAGCGTCGTGTTGATCGCCGAGATCCAGAACTGGGCGAACACCACGCGCCGGAAGGCTTGCGCCAGACGCATCGCGCAGCCGCGCAGCGCCGTCGCCAGGGGGCCGCTGGCGTGATTGGGCTGGACTTCGTGAAGCGCGAGCATCGCGCCGATCACCATGCCCAGCAACGCCTTGACGAAGCCGCGGCCGAACGCGGCGCCGGTGGTCTGCAATTGTTTCGCATGCGTTGAAAGCCAGGCGCCAATGCTGTGCTCCAGCGCGTCCGGGTCGGCCGGAAGGTAATTGATCAACCAGGGCGGCAATACGGTACGCACGTCTTCGAGCAGCAAGGAGAGCTTGCCGAAGAGTCCGGCGGCGCTGCCGACTTCCTGCCCCAGCACGCGCGCAACGGCAATGACGGTACCCACCAGCGCTGCGACCACGATGATCGAAAGCAAGGTGACCACGACGAGCTTGGCGCGCTGGTTCGGAATCGCGCGCGCAAAGAAAGGGCTGATCAGGGCGACCAGTTCGAAGACGAGCAGCCCGGCGAGCAGGGGGGGCACAAGATGCAGCAGGAGCACCGAGATGAGCGCAGCGCCGGTAAGCAGCCAAGCGGCAATCTCGACGCCAGTGGTGGCGCGACGGGGTGAGGGCATCTAGCGGCAATGAGAAGACGATGCGCTGACTATCGCGCGGAACGCGCTGCCTCCGCAAGCCCGCAGCGGCAAGGCCAACACCGGCCCGGCCGCGAAGGGCATTTGCTGACGCCGTTGTGGCGCGGGCCTAGTGCGCCGGTTTGGCGTCAAGCCTTGCCGCCAGCCGTTCGAGCAACTGCAAATGCTCGAACTCTTCGAGAATCATGCTCTCGGCCAGTTCCCTTACGACCGGGTCAGGCGAGGTCAGGCTCACGTTCTGGTAGAAGCTGACGGCACGTCGCTCCGCACTCATGGCAATCTGGATCGCACCGATCGGACTCAGCGAGGCTTCGATCAAGGCCGCCGAATCGCCGGCGATGCTGAGCGGGGGCGGAACGCTGGCGCTGCTGATGGCCGGCATGCGGCAGCCGTCTGCGCAGCGCACCAGTTCTTGCGCATGGCCTTCTTCCTGACGCGCGATCTCGCGGAACAACTGCGCGGTTTCGGCGTTGCCAAGCGCCTCCATCCGCCCCGCGAAGTCGTTGTAGCAGGCGATCGCTTCGCGTTCTATGGCAATGGCGCGAGCATAAAACTCGGGTACCGACCGAACCGGTTGCAAGCTCATGAACGTTCTCCTCCAGCGCAATCTGGGGTGCGCGCTTCATTCAATCTAGACGCAGCGCAGCCAAGCGCGAATCGATCTGGATCAAATGCGGCGGGTGCGCGAGGGAATACCCCTAGCCGGCGCACCCGCGTTGGCGTTCGGCGCACTTGCTCTGCGCCAAGCACCGGCCGGTGACAAGGGCAAGCGCATCGGGCGCCCTAAATGAGAGGCGTCGTGAGATACTACGCGCGTAGCACGCCGGACCGCCTTCGAGCGCCGTCCGGCGTTTCCCTTTTCAGCAGGAGATTTCCCGTGAGCGAAGCGATCACCACGGCCAGCGGCCTCATCATCGAAGACGCCGTGCTCGGCACCGGCGCCGAGGCCAAGACCGGCGGTACCGTCACCGTGCATTACACCGGCTGGCTGACCGACGGCAGCAAATTCGATTCGAGCAAGGATCGCAATGATCCCTTCAGTTTTGACCTTGGACGCGGACAGGTCATCAGTGGCTGGGACGAAGGTGTCGCGGGCATGAAGGTCGGTGGTCGCCGCAAGCTGACGATTCCGCCGCAACTCGGTTACGGCGAGCGCGGTGCAGGGGGCGTGATTCCGCCCAACGCGACGCTGGTATTCGAAGTCGAGTTGCTCGACGTGGGCGGCGAACTGGTCATCGAAGACGTCATCTTCGGCACCGGCGCTGAAGCCAAACCGGGCCGAACGGTGGTGGTGCACTACACCGGGTGGCTGACTGACGGGACGAAGTTCGATTCCAGCAAGGATCGCGACGAACCGTTCAGCTTCCTGCTCGGTCGCGGCCAGGTGATTCGTGGCTGGGATGATGGCGTCGCCGGCATGAAGGTGGGTGGCAGCCGCAAGCTGACGATTCCGCCGCAACTCGGTTATGGCCGTCGTGGTGCGGGCGGTGTGATTCCGCCGAACGCGACGCTTGTGTTCGAAGTCGAATTGCTGGAGATCGCGTGAACAAGCCAAACAAGCCCAAAGCCGAACGGCCTTCACTGACCGGTACCCGTACCGGCCCGCGTGCACGCGCCGCGCTGGAGCGCGCTATTGCCGGAAAGCGCGCCGCCGCGAATGCGCCGCGCGATGCGTCCGGGCAAGGGGGTGACGAGCCTCGCCGCGCCCAGTCGGGCGATGGGGACTACCGCCGCCAGGGCGGCTGGGGCGATCGACCGCGCGGTGAGCCGCGTGGCGAACGCGGTGACACGCGCGAGCGGCCGGCACGTGCCGGCGACGCGCCGCGAGGCGGCCGTGACGGGCGCGATGCCCCGCGCGGGCCGCGCCGCGACGCAAACGAGGGGCCCCGCACCCCGCGCCGCGACTACCCGACCGACGACATCCGCCGCAGCGGCGGCGACGATTTCCGGCGTGGCGAAGGTGGCCCGCGCCGCAACGATGTCCGCCCCCGTTTCGAGCGTGATGATCGCCCGCCCCGTGCCGACAGCCGTGGGCCGGATGATCGCCCGCGTTATCAGGGAGATCGGCCCCGCTACGACGGCGATCGCCCGCGTGCGCCGTCGGATCGGCCGCGCTACGAAGGTGACCGGGCGCGCGCACCGTCCGACCGCCCGCGTTATGAGGGTGATCGCGCGCGTGCGCCATCCGACAGGCCGCGATACGAAGGCGAGCGCTCGCGCGACACCGGTGAGCGTCCGCGCTACCAGGGCGATCGGCCGCGTGGCGACGCGAATGCGCAAGGGCCGCGCGGTCGCGACGATGGTCGGCCGCGTGATCAGCGCCAGTGGGGTGATCGTCCGCTGCGCGGCGATGCTTCGTTTGCGCGTGACGAACGTCCGCGCCGCGAAGGCAGTTACAACCGCGATGAGCGACCGCGCGGGCCGGGTGGCTTCAATCGTGATGAAGCGCCGCGACGTGAAGGCTTTTCTGGCCGCGACGATCGGCCGCGCAGCGGTGGTTTCGACCGCACCGATCGACCACGCGAGGGTGGATTCAATCGCGACGACAGGCCGCGCGTAGGCGGCTATGGGCGCGAAGGGCAGCCACGCCGCGACGGCGGCAGCGGTTTTGCGCGGGACGAACGCCCGCGCCGTGGCGAGGGCGCTGGCGATGGCCGCGCCCCGGCCCGCGACACCCGCGGCGCGCCGCGTGGTGAGCGCCCGGCCTGGGGCGACCGGCCACCGCGCCCGGCAGGCGAACGCGGGCGTTACCCGCAGCCGCCGCGCGACGCGGGCATGGTGCCGCGCCCCCGTCGCCATGAAGTCGACGAGGATGACGAGGACGAAGAAGACGATCTGCCGCAGGGCGTGCGTATCTCCAAGCTGATGGCTGCGCGCGGCATCTGCTCGCGCCGTGAGGCCGACGAGTACATCGAGCGCGGCTGGGTTTTCGTCGATGGCGAGCGGGTCAAGGAACTGGGTCGGCGCGCCGAGCCAGACGCGAAGATCACGCTGGCGCCCGAGGCGGCAAAGCTGCAGGGCACCCGCATGACGATCCTGCTGCACAAGCCGGTCGGTTTTGTTTCCGGGCAGCCGGAAGACGACTATCCGCCGGCGGCCTCGCTGGTGACGCAGGCCAGCCAGTACCGGCCGGATGGCGGCCCGCTGCTCAAGCCGGCGCACTTCCACGGGCTGGCGCCGGCCGGGCGGCTGGACATCGATTCGACCGGGCTGCTGGTGCTGACGCAGGACGGACGCATCGCACGCCAGCTGATCGGCGAGGACTCGACGGTCGAAAAGGAGTACCTCGTCCGGGTCGAGGGCCAGTTGAGCGCGGAAGGGCTGGCCTTGCTGAACCACGGCCTCGAACTCGATGACAAGCAACTGCGCCCGGCCAAGGTGGAGTGGATCAACGAGGATCAGCTCCGCTTCGTGCTGCGCGAAGGGCGCAAGCGCCAGATCCGCCGGATGTGTGAGCTGGTCGGCCTTACCGTGACCGGGCTCAAGCGCATCCGTATCGGCAAGGTGGTGCTGGGCGATTTGCCGCTCGGGCAGTGGCGCTTTCTGCGCGAGGATGAATCCTTCGAGTAGTCGGCACAGTCAGTTATCGCAGGCGAGCGCGGCCCGGTGATCGGTATTCCGGGCCGCTTCTTTGTCAGCGGCGCATTTGCAGTTTGCAACAAAGAGGCATGGATGTTCCTGTCATTAAATGGGAAAATAATCCACGTTAGAGCGGTTTCAACAGAGGGGTTTCATGTACAAGAAAGTCATTTCGGCGCTGGCCGTCACGGTGGCGCTCGCCAGCAGCGCATTCGCGAACGACGGCCAGACGGCACTCGGCGGTGGTCTTGGCGCGGCGGCGGGTACCGCGCTGGGGCATTCGATGGGCGGCAAGAGCGGTGAAGTGCTCGGTGGCGCGATTGGTGGCGCCCTCGGTGCGGGGGTCGCGTCAGACAAGCGTGGCAAGAACGGCGCGATGATCGGCGGGGCGATTGGTGGCGCGTCCGGCGCTGCCGTGGGGCGCTCGACCGGCGGCAAGAACGGCGCGATCATCGGCGCAGGCCTTGGCGGTGCGGCCGGTTCGGTGATCGGCAAGAACGTCAGCGAGCCGAAGGGCGGCAACTATGACTCGCACCATCGCCATCATCGCCATGGGCATGATGATGACGACTGGGTGCCGCCGGGCCATCGCAAGCATCATCGCCATGGCGATTGGGACGATTGAGCGGCCCGCGCCCAACAAAAGAAAGCCCGCACATGCGGGCTTTTTTCATGGCGGTGCGACCTTGCGCCGGGCAAGGCGTTGCCAGATCCAGCCGCCCGGGCTGTTGCGCCCGTGCTGGGCATAGTCGAACGCATTGGCGTTTTGCAGCGCGAGCTGCAGCCGCATATGCGCGCTGTGCGGCCCTGCCAGCAGCAGGGCGTCGCCCGCCACGAGGGGCGTCTGCGGCGACGGCAGCAGCGTGATCTGCCTGGCGCGCCGCAGCATCAGCGGCACCAGCGGCAGCCGGCTGTCGCGGGCGGCGCTGTCGCGCAGAGCGTCGCCCAAGGTCAGCGGTGCGTCGGCCATGAGGTGCAGATACGCCGCGCGGGCCTCTGAAATGTTCAAGGTGATACCGCGTATGTCGGGGACCTGTGCCGGGCACACCGCTTCGATACTGCCGATCAGTTGCGCCGCCCAGTCGTTGTCTTGCGTGCGCATGCGCGTGAGGAATTCCGAAAGCAGGGGCGTCGTCAGCGTGGCCAGGCATTCCTGCGCGATCAGGCGGCTTGGCACCAGCGCGAAATCGCCGACGAAGGCATCGAACAAGGCGCCGTTCGCGGCTTGGTTCTGGCGCATCACGACGAAGATCGAAGGGTTCAGTTCGCGTGCCGTGACGGCGATGGACAGGTTGTTCACATCGTTGTCGGTGCCGGCGACGATGCCTGCGGCAGTGCGGACGCCTGCCGCCAGCAGCGGTTCGGCTTCGGTGCCGAGGCCGGCAATGCAGCGCCGGCCCGGCTGCTCGGGCGGATCCGGGGTGATCAGCGTCACCGGCAGCGCCTCGCTGTCGAGGGCGGCCACAATCGCATGGCCAAAGCGGCCGTAGCCGCATACGATCCAGTTGCCGCGCGGGGGGCGATGCGGCGTTGGCGTGGCTTCACCCGGGATGCCGGTGAGCAGTTGTTCGAGGCGAAAGACCTCGGGCGCCCGCACCGCCAGCGCGAGCTGGTCGGCAAAGCGGCGGAAGGGGTTGATGACATGGTCGGTGCCGAACGAAGCCATGTTGGCGCTGACGGCGTCGGACCGCGCCCGTGCGAGCACCGGTATCTCGGGACGCAACAGGCGCACCGCAATCGCCACCGCCAGGTTGGCCTCTTCAGAACTGGTCACCGCCAGCACCCCGCGGCACTTCGGATGCAGCAGGCCGGCGAGCTTGAGCAGTTCCGGCGCGCGCGCGTCGCCCGCAAGCGCCGGTGCATCGGCACGCCATTCGAGCAGGTCGAGTTCCTGCACGCGATGCTCCGACAACTCCAGCACGACGAAGCGGGTGCAGATGCGATCGAAGGCACTGCCGATCAGCGTGCCGGTCTCGCCGCAGCCGCAGATCAGGTAGAACGGTTCGCGCAGGCGTCGCACCGCGCGGGCGAAGCGGATCTTCGCGAATGCAGCCTGGAAGCCCTTGTCCTGCAGCAGTCCGAGCAGGGTGATGATCGAGTAGGACCAGCCGATCACGGTGAGGTAGATGCAAAGCACCGTCCACATCCGCTGCGCGTCGGAGAACGCGCCGGGGATTTCGCCAAAGCCGATGGTGGTCGCGGTGTAGCTGACGAAGTAGAAGGCGTGGAAGAAGCTCATCGGCGGCGCGGGTCTGCCGTCGGCGTCGATGCCCGGGATGAGCGCAAGGCCCAGCACCGAGATCGCGTAGATCGCGATCAGCACGATCAGCGGCGCACGCATGCGCCGCAGCATCAGGAAGATGACGCTGTCCATGGCGCGCCCGTCAGCGGCGCATCATCACGGTTTCGGCGATGAGGATGATCACGGAGACGACGTTGGCGAGCATCGCGCCGGCCGCCAGCGAAACGACGCTGGCAGTAACGCCCGGGGTCATGCCGACGCCGGAGACATGGACCGAGTAGGCCCAGTAGATTGCGGCCGCGATCAATTGCAGGTCCGCCACCAGGCTGGTGGCGAGATGGATGGCGCCGATCTGCGTGCGGTCGCCGAACTTCAGCACGGTCGCGATCAGGTTCACGACGATCGCGGTGAACAGTTCAAAGACGTCGTGGTGCACCGGGTTGTCGATATCGCCGACGAAGAAACCGAAGTTCATCGTCGCAGCCAGCACGATGAAGAAACCGAAGACGACCTTCTCGAGATTCATGCGTGGCTCCTGCGGGCGGGGTCGGCCCGATTATGCGGTGTCTGCGCTGCTCACGTCAGCCACCACGCGTGGCGACGCAATTGCGGCCGCGTGCCTTGGCGTCGTAAAGCGCCTCGTCGGCGCGTCGCAACATGCTGCTGACCGTGTCGCCAGCCGCGCTGGCGGTGACACCGAAGCTGGCACTGATGCCACGGTCGGTGAACCAGCGCGAGGTATCGATCGCAAGCACGCGTTCGCGCAGTCGCTCGGCCATCTGCGCGGCTTCTTCGAGCCCGGTATCCGGCAGCATCACGAGGAATTCCTCGCCGCCAATGCGGCCAACGCAGGCCGGTTCGCGCACGATCTCGGTGAGCGCCTTGGCCACTTCGCGCAGGATGTCGTCGCCAACCAGATGGCCGAACTTGTCGTTGATCGGTTTGAAATGGTCGAGATCCGCAATCAGGGTCGCGCAGCTTGGTCCTTGCGGGGTCCCCAGCCACTCGCTGAGCCGGCCCAGGATGTCGCGCCGATTCGGTAGCCCGGTCAGCTCGTCGGTATTTGCGAGCGCTTCCATGCGCTGGCTCGCGCGGCGGTGGCGCACCACCAGCGTGGCGAGGATCAGCGTCAGCACGGTCGCCAGCGCGATCACCGCGGCCTGCAGGCGGCCGACGGTGCGTTCCTGTTCCAGCGCGCGCTCGGTCACCGCCTTTTCGCGTAGCAGCAGGGTGTTTTCCTTGTCCTTCGCGGCGGTGTCGAACTCCACTTTCAGTGTCGCAAAGCGTTGGTCGAGCTGACGCAGCAGCAGGGTGTCGGAGGTGTTCTTGAATTCGACCTGACGTTCGTATGCCGCGCGCCAGTCGTTGAATTCGGCGTAGGTGGCCGACAGCGCGCGATAGGTGTCGCGCAGTTCGGCGAGCGAATCGGCACTGGCGAAAGTCGTCGCCGCCTCTTGCAGCGCGGCAATGCTTTCCGGATAGCGTTTCTGCAGACGGTAGCTGATACCGCGTTGCAGCAGGATCTGCGCATGCAGGCGGGCATCCGGTGCGCCTTTCGCGGCGGCCTCGGCACGCGCCAGGTAGGCCGTGGCGCACGTTGCATCGCCGGTGGCGTTGCAGACACTGGCGAGTCCTCGCAGGGCGTAGGCCTCGCCGCGCGAGTAGCCGAGTTCATGGTTGATCGCGAGCGATTCTTCGAAGGCTTGCTTGGCTTCGTGCCACTCCCCGAGGTTTTCATGCGCGCGGCCGAGGTTGTGCAGCGTTACCGCCTGTTCGCGCCGGGCGCCCTCGGCGATGTGGCCCTTGAGCGACTGCATGTAGTAGTGCTTGGCCTGCGCATAGTCGCCCATGCGGTTGTAGAGGATCGCGATGCCGTTCAGGGCGGTGCGCGCGCGCGAGGTGAGCGACAGCTTCTCGTACAGCGACAGGGCGCGGCGCTCGTCGATCAGGCCTTCCGCGTATTGGCCCAGCAAGGCGCGCATGTAACCGCGCTGATACAGCGAATCGGCCAGCATCTCGCTGTCATGGGCGCCCTCGGCAAAGCGCGCGGCCTCGTCGAACCTCGCCAGGGCTTCATGTGTCTTGTTGGCAAGTTCAAGCAGTTGCCCTTCGCACAGCATGATGCCCGCGCGCAGCCCGGTGCGCTTCACCTTGGGCATCAGCGCCCAGGCAGCATCGATTTCGGATTGCGCTGCCTGCGGGCTGCGCTCGCCCTGATAGTCGCAGAGCACCAGGCGGGCGGCGACCTCCAGATCCGGGTCCGGCCGCGCTTTCAGCGCATCAAGCGCGCTCTCTGCATAGCGCTGGCTGGCTTCCGGGTTCAGCCTGATGTTGGCGCGCGCTTGGTCCACCAGGCTCGCCGCATCCGGTGCCGCGGCGACGGCCGATGCGAAAGACACGCCGGCTACAGCGAGGGCCAGCGCAATCGCAAACGGGGTATTGCGGCGGGAGGGCGACATCGGTCAGCTAAATGGCGAAAGCGCGATTCTGGCCGAGAGTGCCTGCAGCGGCAAACCCGGCCCGGCTTTAACGACCGGCAGGCTGGTCCGCCAGATGCTCCGCCTTCCACTGCATTGCGGTGCGGATGCGTGTGCGGCCACTCGGGTGGTCGTAGAACAGGAACTCTTCCCACGCCGCCGGTTCCATCTTGCGGTACTCCGCCAGGCGCACCGCGGCCTGCGCGAAACCATCCGGTTCGCGGGCGGCGTTCAGGCCGTAGAGATCGGCTTCGAACTCGGCGGTCCGGATCACCGTGTTGGTGATCGGCGTGCCGATGAACCCCAGCACCGCGAATATCGCGACCAGCACCGGCAGGGCCGCCACGTCGCCGCTGCCGCGCAGGCCCCAGGTGCCGCCGTGCCGTGCGATCAGGCGCTCCATCGCCCAGCGTGCCAGCGCGAAGCCGATGATGGTCAGCACGGTGAAGGTCAGCAGGTGCTTGTACACGTGATTCAGTGCGTAGTGCCCGATCTCATGCCCCATCACCGCGCGGATCTCGGCCGGGCTGGTGCGCTTGAGCAGGTTGTCGTTGAGCGAGATGCGCTCGGTGCCCATGAAGCCGCTGACGTTGGCGCTGATCCGTTTGGTCTGGCGCGAGGCGTCGAACTCGTACACCTCGGTGGCCGGCACCTGGTTGGCGCGCGCCAGCGACAGGATCTCGCTGCGCACCTTCGGATCGGACAGCGGCTTGTAGTCGTTGAACAGCGGTGCGATGAACACCGGCCCCAGCACCATGCCGATCATCAGGAAACCGGTGGCGATGGCCGAACCCCACAGCCACCAGGTTTTCGGCGCGCGACGGATCGCGCCCCAGACTGCCGCCACCGCCGGCGCCATGAACAGGATCGAGACGAACAGGCCCTTGAGCTGATCGAGCGCCCAGTCCGCCAGCGTCTGGTTCGACATGTTGTACGCATGCTCTCGCCAGTAGCCCTCGTAGGCGTTCAGCGGCAGGCTCAGCAGGGTCACCAGGATCAGGTATTGCGCGGCGTAGGCCATGCTCTGCAGGGGCTTGTAGCGGGTCAGCCGCTCGGCATTGTTGCGCAACCGCGCCGACAGCCCGCCGCGCAACAACAGCCAGGCGACGAGAAGGGCGAAAACGAGGTCGACGAGTTGCAGCCAGTAGCCGCCTTCGTAGTAAGCGTCCGATCGCAATTTCGCCTCATGCGGGATCGTGTCCAGCCAGGCGCGTGTGGCCTGTTCGGCGTCAAAGGCGCCCGCGGCGAGCGCGCAAGCCGGTGCCGCGAGCAGGGCGAGGAGCGGGACGAGGGGAGCAAGGCGGCGCAGTTGCATGGCGTACAGATCCGGTGAAGTGACCGGCCGCATTATCCCGACTGCATCGCACGCTGTCGGCAGGCTTTGTATCGAAGCTTGTCGGCCTCGATCTGCCCCCAAGCTGTGCCGTGCGCACGTCGCTGTGTTGCTCGCTTGTGACGGCGCCCCCGAAGCCCGGCTCAATGCGCGGATGGCAGTGCGACTGAATCTGGCGCGGTGACCTAGCCGAACACCGCCACGATCTGATATCCGAACGCAGCGAGTTCGCCCTGCGGCGTCCACAGTTCGGCGCGTTCGTGCGAGTAGCCGGCGCTGAAGGCGACCATGCCGGTGTCGTGGCGCCACCAGGCGTCGGGTGAGGGTGCGCTGGCGCAGTGCAGCAGTTCGAGCGCCCAGGTCACCGAACTGCCCATGGTCGGGCGGTCGAAGTGGCCGAAGGCGACCGGCGGTGCGGCGTCGCCGAGCAGCACGCAGAGCAGTTCGTGGTCGATCGTTTCATCGCGCAGACGCAAATGCACCTTCATGTCGCGCGCACTGCCGCCGGCAAAGGGCGCGTCGCCTGCGGCCCAGCGGAACTCGACATGCTGGGTGAAGGCGGGCGAGACGCCCTCGACGTAAGGCATGGCCCGCAATGCTTCGGGTGCCGGCGCCGCAGGTTGCGGCGGGGCGAATGTGCCAATCGTCGACTGGCGGGCGAGGCCGAAGCTGCCGACCAGCAGGCAGGCGGTGTCCTCGCCCACCTTCAGCGCGGCTTCGACCTGCCGCATCGCCTTGCCTTCGCGTACCACCCGTACATCGACCCGCAGCGGTCCGGCCGGCACCGGGCCGACGAAGCTGGTCTGCAGGCCGCGCAGCGGCCGCTCGGCGCCGGCGACGTCGCGCATCGCCTGCACCGCCAGCGCGGCACTGACGCCGCCAAAGGCGGTACGGCCTTGCAGCCAGTCTTCGGTCAGTTCGAAGAACACCGTATCGCCGCGGTGGCTGCGGTTCTCGATCAGGGCGGAGAAGGGTGTCAGGACCATGTGCGCGGCCTCGTTCTTAGGCAAGTTTGACGAGCATTTTGCCGGTGTTTTCGCCGCGGAAGAGGCCGATGAATGCGTCTGGCGCGGCGGCGAGGCCCTCGCGGATCGTGTCGCGCGTCTGGATCTTTCCGGCCGCGAGCCAGCCGGCCATCGCCTTCACGAACTCGGGGTAGTGTCCCCAGTGGTCGGAGACGATGAAGCCTTCCAGCCGCAGCCGCTTGACGATCGCCAGGCCGAGATTGGCCGGGCCGCGCGGCGCTTCGGTGGCGTTGTACTGTTCGATCATGCCGCACAGCGCGACGCGCCCGTTCGGCTTGAGCAAGTTGAGCGCCGCTTCGAGGTGGCTGCCGCCGACGTTCTCGAAGTACACGTCAATGCCTTCCGGCGCTGCCATATGCAGGGCGGCGGTGAGGTCGCGGGCGCTGCGATAGTTGATCACCGCGTCGGCACCCAGCGTGCGTGCCAGTTCCGCCTTCTCTTCGCTGCCGACGCTTGCGACGACGCGGCAACCGAGGATCTTTGCGATCTGCACCGCGATCGTGCCGACCGCGCCCGAGGCGGCCGAGACGAAGACCGTCTCGCCCGGCTGTGCGCGGGCGATGCGGGTCAGCCCGGTCCACGCCGTCATGCCCGGCATGCCGATGGCCCCCAGCCAGGCCTGCGGTGGCGCGAGGCGGGTGTCGATCAGGTGAAACGCGCTATCGGTGGCGACCACATGCTCGCGCCATCCGAACTGGTGCAGCACCACGTCACCCACCTTCAGGCGCGGGCTGCTCGACTCGATCACCTCGCCCACCGCGCCGCCATCCAGCGCCTTGCCGATCTGGAACGGCGGGATGTAGCTCTCGCGATTCACCATGCGGCCACGCATGTAAGGGTCCACCGACATCCACAGGTTCTTCACCAGCACTTCACCCTGCTTGAGTGGCGGCACCGGCGTCGTCGCCAGTTCGAAATTCGCAGCGGTCGGCAGACCCGCCGGGTAGGAGGCGAGACGGATCTCGCGGGTCGATTCGATGAACATGGTGTGTTCTCCAGTCCCCGCCCATGGGCGGGGTATCAAGTGTCAGAGCAGGGTGATCTGGACGTCGAGATTGCCACGTGTCGCGTTCGAATAGGGGCAGACTTCGTGCGCCTTGGCAATCAGCGTTTGGGCGGTGTCGCGGTCCAGGCCCGGCAGGCTCACTTCGAGGGCTGCGCTCAGCACGAAGCCGCCCGAGGCATTGGCACCGATTCCGACACGCCCGGTGACCGAAGACTCGGTGATGTTGATCTTCGCGGCGCGTGCGACATGGCGGATCGCGTTCTCGAAACAGGCTGAATAGCCGGCGGCGAAGAGTTGTTCGGGGTTGGTGGCGAGCTTGCCGGAACCGCCCAGTTCGCGCGGCAGCGCGAGGGTCACGTCGAGGGCGCCGTCGCTGCTGACGGCGCGGCCTTCACGGCCGCCGGTGGCGGTGGCAACAGCGGTGTAGAGGGTCTTCATGTCGGGGTCTCTCGTGGGTAGGCTGCCGGGGCAGCGGGTGAGAGGCACTGTATCGATCGGCTCGGCATTAATCCAATGCATGATTAGAATTGCGGTCATGACTGAAAGTAATGATTACGCATGGCCGATCTGAACGGTATCGATCTGAACCTCCTGGTGGCGCTGCAGGCCTTGATGCAGGAGGCGCATGTCACGCGCGCCGCCGAGCGTCTGGGCGTCACGCAGCCGGCGATGAGTCGCACGCTCGGGCGCCTGCGGGCGCTGTTCGGCGACCCGCTGTTCGTACGCACGCCGAGCGGGCTCAAACCGACACCCCGCGCCGAGGCGCTGCGCGAACGGCTCGACGCGACGCTGGCCGACGTCGCTGGCCTGATTGCACCGCCGCTGTTCGACCCGGCGCAGGCGCGTGGTCGCTGGTGCATCAGCACCACCGACTACGGTGCCAATTCGATGCTGCCGCGCGTCGTCGAGCGCTTGCACCGCGAGGCGCCGCAGCTCGACCTGACGATCAGCGCCTGGCGCGACGACCAGGGCTATCGCCAGCTCGAAAGCGGCGAGGCGCAACTCGCGCTTGCCACGGTGGCGCAGGCGCCGGCCGGCATCCATGGGCGCGGGCTGGGCGACGACCAGTTCGTGTGCCTGCTGCGTGCGGGGCATGCGGCCTTGTCGCAGGACTTCGATCTCGAGACCTTCCTGAAGCTTCCGCAGATCCTGATCCACCTCGGTGGCGCCGATCCGCGCGGGGTGGTGGATCTGGCGCTGGAGCGCATCGGGCGCGCGCGGCGGGTGGCGGTGCGGGTCGCCAACTTCATGGCGGCGTTGTCGATCGCGGCGCGCAGCGACATGGTGGTGAGCGTGCCGCGCACGCTCGCGCGGCTGTATGGCAGCGGCCTCGGGCTGGTGGAACGCGAAGTGCCGCTCGATCTGCCGCGTATCCGTTACGCCTTGCTATGGCATGAGCGCCTGCACCACGACCCCGGCCACAGCTGGTTGCGCACCCTTTGCTTCGAGGAAATCACGCGGGCGCTGGCCGATTGCCATTGAAAGTGTTGCATCGGCAGGAATTTGCACTGCACGGATCGCCTGTTGCTGGGACAATCGCGCTTCGCCCGAGACAAGAATAACGATTCATGAGCCAGACCTCCGAATCCTCGCTATCGCTGCGCCAGGTCCTCACCGTCCCCTACGTCGCGCTGATCCTGATCCTCGCGGTCACCATCGGCATCCTGTCCTACGTCGCCGGCAGCCGCGCGGTGGCGACGGTATCCGACCACCTGCTGATCGAAACGGTCGGCCGCATCGGGCAGGCGGTCGATCGGCATGTGGTGGGTTCGGGCGCGGTGCTCGAAGCCGTGTTCCCGAATGGCATGCCGGCGCCGGCATCGATCGAGAGTGACCTGGGCAGCTTGCGCACGCGCATGTGGATCGCCACTTCGCTGCACATCGACCCCAACAACTACGCGTACTACGGCAACCGCGCCGGGCAGTTCATGGGGCTCTGGCGCAATTCGCTCGACGACGGTGAACTGCGCCTCAAGCTCAAGGCGGAAGACGCGCGCACCTTCTACAACTTCAAGGGCATCAGCGGCGAGTTGCAGGAGGCTTCACGCGAGGCCAAAGTCTATGACCCGCGCTTGCGCCCCTGGTACAAGGCGGGAGAGAGCGCCCGCATGCACACCTGGACGGCGGTGTACATCGACTTCCGCCACGGTGGCCTGGTCGCAACCCGCGCCCGCCGCGTGCTCAATGCCGCCGGAGAGTTTGAGGGTGTCGTCGCGACCGACATCTCCCTCAAGGGGCTCAATGACTTTGTGGCGAATCTGGCGTTGTCGAAGAACGGCATCGCCTTCATCGTCGAGCCCAACGGCGACCTGATCGCATCCTCCGCCAGCCCCAACATCGCCCGCCAGCCCGACGGCAGCAACAAGCGCCTGGCCGCCGCCGACAGTGGCCACCCGCTGCTGGCCGCCACTTATGCCGAGGTGCGCGACACCCTCGCCTCGCTCAAGCAGGCCAAGCTGCCGCAGACGCGCACCTTCTCCGGGCCCGACGGGCAGACGATCCACGCCGCTTTCGACCGGGTCAAGGACGATGCCGGGCTGGAATGGATTACCGTGGTTGCCGTTCCGGCGAGCGATTTCATGCAGGGCGTGACCGAGAACGTGTTGCGCACGGCCATCGTCGGCGGCTTTGCGGCACTGCTCGCGGTGGTGCTCGGCCTGCGCATCCTCGGCTGGGTGGCGGGCGATCTGCGCCGCCTGTCGCAGTCGGCGCGTGCGATCGGTGAAGGTGACCTGGAGTCGCCGGTCGGCATTCGCCGCAACGACGAAATCGGCCAGCTGGCGCGCAGTTTCGAGGTGATGCAGCAACGCCTGCGCACCGACAAACTCACCGGCCTGGCCAACCGCGACGCGTTCATGCGTCGCCTCGACGGCCGTATCCACCGACACCGTCGTCTCGCCGACGGCATACCCTTTGCCGTGCTGTTCGTGGACCTCAACCACTTCAAGCAGGTCAATGACCGGCTCGGCCATGAGGCGGGCGACAAAGTGCTGGTCGAAATCGCCGAACGCCTGCGCGAGGCGGTGCGCGCTTCCGATTTCGTCGCGCGTTACGCCGGGGATGAATTCGTCGTGCTGCTCGACCGGGTCGAGAATCGCGATCAGGCCGAACGGGTGCGTGCCCATATCGAACACGTCCTGGCGCAGCCGCTGCGCAGCGTCGACCCGGCACCGCTGGGCGAACAGGCGCTGGGTGGCGCAGTCGGAATGGCGCTCTTCCCGCTCGATGGTGACGAGGCTGAATTGCTGATGCGCGTTGCCGACCGCGAGATGTACACCCGCAAATTCGGCGCGCGCGGCGAACGCCCGTGGGGCGACAGCGAAGCCACACGGCAGTGATGCGGCCGCCGAAAACGCACGCGGGCGGGACTGGAAATCGGCGGCCTGCGCCCCGATCATCCGCGCATGGATAACGCAGAAATCGCCCGCGCCCTGCAGCAGCAAGGCGCGTTCCTGGTCTTCGCCAACGTGCTGCTGCAGCAACTTGGCCTGCCGGTGCCGGCGGTGCCGACGCTCATCGCCGCGGGCAGCCTTGCGCTCGGCGCGCCGTCGCTGGCACTGATGCTGGCCGCGGCAGTGCTGGCCTCGGTGCTGGCAGACGCCGTCTGGTACTTCGCGGGGCGTTTCTTCGGCTACCGCGTACTCAACGGGTTGTGCCGGCTCTCGCTCAACCCGGCGTCCTGCGTCAATCAGACCGAAAGCCGCTTCCTGCGCTGGGGGTTGTGGTCGCTGGTCGTGGCCAAGTTCATCCCGGGGTTCGCGACGGTGGCGCCGCCGATCGCCGGCGCCTTGCGCATGCCACTGGCGCGTTTCCTGTTCGCGGCGGCGCTCGGTGCCGGGCTGTGGGCAGGCCTTGCCCTGCTCGCCGGGGCGCTGCTGCGCGGGCAGATCGAGGTGCTGGTCGCGCTCGCCCTGCGCTACGGTTTCAACGCGCTGCTCATTCTCGGTGCGGCACTCGCGTTGTGGCTGGCCTGGAAATTGTGGCTACGCCAGCGTTTCGAGCGCCTCGCGGCAATGCCGCATATCAGCCCGTCAGACCTGCGCGCGATGCTCGTCGCCGGCCAGCCGGTCCGCATGGTTGATCTGCGCGGCGCGACCTTGCGTGCTGAAACGGGCGAGCTGCAGGACTTCGTGGTCGCGGACTACAGCGCCGCCTCGCTTGCCGCCGCCGTTGCGCAGTGGCCGCAGGATGCGCTCGTCGTGACGCTGTGCGCGTGCCCCGAGGATGCGGGGGCGGTGCATGCGGCCAAGGAAATCAAGGCGCTCGGCTATCGCAACGTGCGCCCGCTGGAGGGCGGTTTCGACGCCTGGCGCACGCATCTCGAACAAGACCGCCCTTAGCGTCCGCCCGAAGTGGCGCTTTATCGACGCGCACCGCGCCGGATAGACTCGCGCGTTTCGCCTTCCGCCGCGTCCGCCGATGACCTTGCTTGCACCGCCCACCGTCTCGCCCGAAATTCTCGATAGCACCCTGCGCACCGGCGGTTTTGCCGCACTGGATGCGCACGGCCTGTGCGCACTGACCGGCGCCCGCCTCGAAGGGCTTGAAGCCTTGCGACCATCCTGGGATCGTTTGCCGGCCGACGCCTACTTGCGCGATGGCGGCCGTTACCGGTTCCGCCGTCATGCCTGCTTCGTCTTCGATGCCGGATCACATGCGCTGACGCTGCAAGCGCATCGGGCGCATTGGCAACCGGTGTCCTACAACGCGCTGCACGGCGGCATCGAACGCTGGTTCGCGCCGGTTGAAGCGGAGACCCTCGCGTCGCCCGACTGGCAGGCGTTGCTGGTCGGGCTGGCTTCTGTCCTGGCGCGTGTGGCCGGCGTGGCGCAGTGGTTCATCGAAACCCACCAGTTCCGCATCGATACCGCCGACGGCATCGGGCGCCCGACGCCGGAAGGCGCCCATCGCGACGGCGTGGATTACGTCGCAGTGATGCTCGTCGGGCGGGCAGGCATCAAGGGCGGCGAGACCCGTGTATTCGAGGCCGACGGCCCGGCAGGCGTGCGCTTCACGATGACCGAGCCGTGGACGGCGCTATTGCTGGACGACGCGCGGGTGATCCACGAATCGACACCCATCCTGCCGCTTGCCGCGGGCGGGCATCGCGACACCCTGGTCGTCACCTTCCGCAGCGGCGGCTTCCAGGGGCCGTGATCACGGTTTGGCCGGGGCGAGGCACTGCCCCTCACCCGCGTCGAGCACTTCGGCATTGGGCAGGCCGATGAACTGCCACTGGTAGCTGCCTTCGCCCAGGGTGAGCCTAAGCACGCCGTGGCGCTGTGAAATCCGCGCGGCACTGATCGCCGGTCGGCTCGGGTTCACCGGGTAGAGCCCGGCGCCCCCGGTGCCGACCACGAAGCTGCGGATGCCGCGATCGCTGGCAGCACCGCTTGCGTCGAGCGGCACGAAGCGCTCGTAGTGGTGATCGTGCCCGGCCAGCACCAGTGATACCCGGCCGCGCTGGGCCGTCCGCCACAGCGCATCGGCCTCGGCGTTGTTGCCATGCGCGCCGCTGGAATAGCGCGGGTGATGCCACATTGCGATGACGCACTGGCGCGTATTCGCCGCGAGTTGTTCCGACATCCAGCGCGCCTGCGCCGAATCCGGGCCCATGTCGATGTTGCTGTTCAACCCGAGGATCAGCCAGTTGCCGAGCGTCTGGGCGTAATAGCCCAAGGGCGCGGCCGGAGCGCCGAAATAGGCGTAGAACGGCGCGCCGGCGGCAGTGCGGTAGTCGTGGTTGCCCGGCACCGCCAGAGTGTCGGGCTTGAAACGCCCCCAGGCCGGATCGAAGCAATCGGCGAACTCCGCGGCCGTCCCGTTCGGGTAGACCTGGTCGCCGAGCAGCAGCAGGTGCGACGAGGTGTCGGCCGGCAGTTTCGCGCGGTCTGCTGCAATCAGCGTGGCGACGTCGCGGTGGGCATTTGTCCGGCAGTCGGCGATGTCACCGACCGCGTAGACCACCTCCGGCACATTGGCGGATGGCGCGGCAGACCGCGCGGCGGCCGACAGGCCCGCTAAGGCGAGCAAGAGGGAAACACGCAGGATGAGCTTCATGGCAGTTGGCGGCGCAACGGGAAAGCCGTGAGCGTAGCAGTTTGTGGCGGATGCGCTTGGCGCCGGCAATGCGATCGCGCACCATCGCACAATCGCCGTCGTCGGCATGCCACCTGCAATCGCGCGATGCGAAAGACAGATGTGCTGCCGCAAAACCTGTGAAGCCTCCCGATCCTGATGCGCCTGATCCAGAACGTCATCATGCTCGCCTGTGCCGCCGTGCTGAGTGCCTGCATGCCGGCGGCGCAGCGCAACCCGCTTGCCGATACCTGGACCCCCTCACCCAATCACGGGGCGCGGCGGATCAGTCTGGTCGTCATCCACCACACCAGCGACGGGGACGCGGCGCAGGCGCTGCGTACGCTGACCAACCCGCTGCTCGAAGTGAGTGCGCACTACCTGCTCACCCGCGACGGCCAGATCGTGCAGCTTGTCGACGAGCGCGAACGCGCCTGGCATGCCGGGCAATCCCGCTGGGGCGCGATCACCGATGTGAACGCCGCGTCGATCGGCATCGAACTCGATAACACCGGCGACGAGCCGTTTCCCGCCGCGCAGATGGCGGCGCTTTACCGCCTGCTCGCCGATCTGCGCGAGCGACATCGCCTCACGCCGCTCGCCTTTGTCGGGCACGCCGACGTCGCGCCCGGCCGCAAGGTGGATCCGTCGTCCTTCTTTCCCTGGCGCGAGATGGCGCGGCGCGGCTTCGGGCTCTGGTGCGACGCGCCGATGGCGAATCCGCCGGCCGGGTTCGATACCGCGCTGGGCTTGCAGGCGATCGGCTACGACCTCAAGGCGCCCGACGCCGCGGCGATGGCCTTCGCGCTGCACTACGGGGCGCCGCAGACCGGCCTTGCCGGGCTCGACCCGGCGCTGGTCGCCTGCATCGCGGAACAGGCACGCGCTGTGCCGTCGCCCTGACGCGCCTCAGACGTTGAGCGATTCGCCGCTCACATAGAACTGCCCGCCGGCGACATAGTGCAACGTGCGCAATGCCGGGTCGGCCTCGTCGAAATGCCAGCGCCCGTTCGAGAACACCCGCGCATCGGCCGACGCCGCCACAACCTCGCCGAGAAACAGGTCGTAGGCCTGTTGGTTGTGAGGTTCCGGGATCACGCGGCATTCCAGCCAGCCGACGCAGCCGGCCACCAGCGGTGCGGCGAGCACATCGGCCGCGAGTGCGCCGATGCCGAGCGCGTCGAACTTGTCGCCCTCGCGCCCGGAACAGCCGCCGGCGGCGATCACCTGCGCAGCAATTGCGCGGCTCGGGATGTTCAGCACGAACGCACCCGAGGCTTCCACCAGTTCGCGTGTGAAGGTGCTCTTGTCGATCACGACCGCGACCTTGGGCGGTGAAAAATCCAGCGGCATCGACCAGGCCGCGGCCATGAGATTGCGCCGCTCGCCATGGGCGCTGCTGACCAGCGTGACCGGGCCGTGGTTGAGCAGACGATAGGCTTTGGCGAGTTCGACGGGGGTTCGCATGAGGGCTCCGGGCGGTACTGTGCAGGCAGGCATTGTCGCGGATTGCTGCTGGCAAGTGATACGCCGGCGACACATGGAGCACGATCGTGCCGCTTACACTGCGGCCTCGCTCACGGGTTGTCGCCGATGCCGCTCACGCACCTCCTGCTCGCCCTTGCCGTGGTTTTCGTGTGGGGCACGAATTTCGTGGTGATCAAGCTCGGGCTCGCCGAGCTGCCGCCCTTCCTGTTTGCCGCGCTGCGTTTCACGCTGTCGGCGTTCCCGCTGGTGTTCCTCCTGAAGCGGCCGCAGGCGCCCTGGCGCAAGCTGGCAGCCTTCGGTTGTTTGCTCGGCGTCGGCCAGTTCGGCCTGCTGTTCCTCGCGATGCGCGCGGACATCTCGCCCGGGCTGGCCTCGCTGGTGATCCAGTCGCAAGTCTTCTTCACCATCGGCCTGGCGCGCTGGCAACGCGGCGAGGGGCTGCAGCGTGCGCAGGCAATTGCCCTCGCGCTGGCGCTCGCCGGCATTGGTGTGATCGCCGCGCACGTCACGGCAACGGGCAACCACACGGTGACGCTGAGCGGGCTGCTGCTGGTGCTGTGCGCCGCCATGGCCTGGGCGGCGGCGAATACGGTTGCGCGCAGCGTCGGCAAGGTCGATGTGCTGGCCTTCATGGCCTGGTCGAGCCTGTTTGCGGTACTCCCGCTTTTCGCGCTCAGCGCGCTGCTCGATGGGCCGGCCGCGATCATCGCCGGCATCGGGCATGCTTCGGCGCTGGCGTGGAGCGCGGTCGTGTGGCAGGCGGTGGGCAATACGCTGTTCGGTTATGGCGCCTGGAACTGGCTGCTGGCGAGGCATCCGGCGGCGACGGTGGCGCCCACGGCCTTGCTCGTTCCGGTATTCGGCATGGGGGCGTCGACCATGCTTGCCGGCGAATCGCTGCCGGGCTGGAAGTTGCTCGCGGCGGCGTTGGTCATGGCCGGGCTGGCGCTGAACCTGTTCGCGGACCGTCTGCGCACCGCGCGCGGCTGAGCGGCCTCAGAACGGCGCGTCGCTGCGGATGCGGAGCAGGGTGCCGGACACGGGGTGCGGCAAGGTGAGCGTGGCGGCATGCAGCAGCAGGCGCGGCGCGGCCGCCTGGCCCCTGGTGGTGCCGTAAAGCGCGTCGCCGAGAATCGGGTGGCCGATCGCCTGCATGTGCACGCGCAGCTGGTGGGAGCGCCCGGTTACCGGCGTCAGCGCGACCCGGGTCGAATGGGTTGATCGATTGCGCGACACGACCTGCCAGTGGGTCAGTGAGGGTTTGCCGATGGCGTGGTCGACCTTTTGCCGCGGCCGGTTCGGCCAATCCGTAATGAGTGGCAGGTCGACCGAGCCGGCATCCTCAGCCAGCAGGCCTTCGACCTCTGCGACGTAGCCTTTCTCGACGGCACGCGACTGGAACGCGACACTCAGCGCCCGCTGCATCGCTGCGCCCCGCGCGAACACAAGGATCCCGGACGTCGCCAGGTCGAGCCGATGCACGATCAGGGCGTCGGCGTATTCGGCCTGCACACGCGCGGCGAGGCAGTCCTGCATGCCTTCGCCACGGCCCGGCACCGATAGCAGGCCGGCGGGTTTGTCGACGATCAGCAGGGCATCGTCGCAGTGGAGCAGGGCGAGACCGGTGTGGGCCGGTGGGTGGTAGGGAATCTGGTGCATCTGGGTGTTCGGGCTGCGCGCGAGGCGCGACTGTAGCGCACCCGCGCGGCCCGTGGCGCCCGTCCCCGGGGCGCCTGGCTGTCGGACTACTTCTTGAAGTACACGCCGCAGCCGACGAAGCCGTCGTAGCCCGGAATCCGCTTCACATAGGCGCTTTTCTTTTCCAGCTCCTTGGTCTGCGGGTGCGGCCAGGTGTAGTCGATCCAGCCTTCGCCCTTGGTCTTGGCCATCTCGATCATTTCGCGGATGAGGAACTTCCCGTCTGCGGTCTTCAGGTCGATCAGGCTGGTATTGCGCAACTTGGGGTTTGCGCCGTGGGCAACGTTCTTGCCGCTGAAGTCGTAGGCGAACAGGTAGAGATCGCGGTCATGCCAGGGTTTGCTGCCGGGCGTGCTGAACTCGGTGAATGCGGTTTCCATGCCGGCGGATTTGATGTGGGCCAGCGCCTTCTCAACCAGGGCGCGGGCTTCTTCGCGGGAGCCCTGTTCCTGTGCGAAGGCCGCTCCGGCGGCCAGGGTCAGCAGCGCGGCGCAAAACAGACGGCGCAGGGTATGCATGGGAGTCTCCTGTCTCGGGTTGCCAGCGTCACCATGACACGGGTATCAGCGGTTTACGGTCCGCCGCTGCTGAGCTTGAGCGCGTCAGTGGCCGCCGGTATGTCGCAGATAGCGCAGCAGCCGGCCGCGGTAGGGCTCGGTGCCGTGCATGCAGTCGGCGCGGGTCTCGGTCAGGTCGAAACCCATGGCCGCCATGTGGCGGGTGAAGGCGGCGCGATTGCCCCGGTTCGGATCAACGATCATGACTTCGGCGTTTGGCGCTGCGTGGTGCTGGATGAATCCGGCCAGGCGGCCTCCCTCGTCACGCTCGTACAGCACGTCGCTGCCGATGATCAGGTCGAACTTGCCCAGTTCGCTGTCGCGGGTTGCCCAGTCGCCGTCGGCGTACTTCATCGGCGGCAGGGCGTTGAGTCGCAGGTTCTCGTCGATAAAAGTGCGGGTCAGCGGATGCACGTCGCTCGCGGTGACGTCAGCAAGCCGGCGGTGGGCGATCAGGCTCGCGAGGGCGAGTCCGCAGCCGACTTCCAGAATGCGCAGTCCGGCGAGATCGCGCACTGCCATCTCGCCGGCAAGAACGCGGCCTGACGGCCACAGCAGCCCGAACAGCGGCCAGCTCGCCGAGCTGATGCCAAGGGCCTCGGCTTCGCCATGCGGGTCGGCGTACTGCTGGCGATCGAGCAGCGAACGGATGTGAATGTCGGCAACGCCTTCGACGGCGATGCGTTCGTGTTTGACTTCGTAACCCGGCATGGGGCGCTTCTTCGGTGAGGCCGGCGCGGCAAGCGAATGCGCGGGCGAGTGGCTGGGCGTCGTGCGTCTGGGAAATGATCGAACGGGCACGAGGCTTGGAAGAAGCAGGGTGCGGGGCCGAGGGCGATTTCGCGGGGCAAAACAGAAATGAAAACCGGCGGGTGTCCCGCCGGTTCGATGCCGCAGTTTACCCGGTTATCGTGGACCGGGCAGGTTTGTTTTGCTCAGAAGCCGAGCTTGCGCAGCACATGGCGGCCGCGCGCCGCGAAGACCGTGTCGGGCATGCCGAGCTCATAGACGCTGCCGGACTCGGTTTCGATGCGTTTGCTGACCGGGTCGTAGGCTGCAATTGCGGTGGTGCTGCCGCGATGGCTGCGCAGGAAGGCGCCGATGATGGCGGCGGCATTGGTCACTTGCTCGGTGCGCACGCTGGTGGAAAGCCACCATCCGCTGATGCGACCGCGCACACGGCGATCGCCCAGGTAGCTCGCACCCTCCGGCAGCAGCGGGATCGCGAGTTCAGCATTTGGCGGCGCGACGATGTCTGCTTCCATGCGGGCGAGCAGATCATCGATGCCGTCAATGAAGTTTGTCTCCACCTGTTCCTGCAGTGTCTCGGTCATTGCTATGCCTTTGGAATTCTTCTGGGGGAGTGCCAAGAATATCCCTGTTGCATAGCTGGTGCGACCCCAGGGAAAACCCTAGGGGCGGCATTGCTTCACGGCTTTGTTCAATCGTGGGACAAATTCCTGTCGTGGGCCGCAAAGCGGCTTGGGCAGTTACGTTGTGCCGCTGATGGCCGCCGCGAGCCCTTGTCTGGCATGCGTGTCGGGCGAGTCGAGGCGCACGAGCGCCATGGCTTTCAGTCGAGCCCGAGGTCGCTGCGACTGATCGGATGCCCGGCCGGCGTGAGATGTAGCGCGAGCGCAGAGAGGGCGGCGTAGGCGCGACCGATATCCGGGTCGAGCGCGGCAGTGGCCGCACATTCGGCACGCACGGTTTCGCGATCGCCGCGTGCGAGCGGGCCGGTGAGCGCCTTTTGGGTGCCAGCGTGGTCAATCGCGGCAAGGGTGCCGTCGACCAGCGGACGCAATGCGCGCCAGGCGTCGTCGCGCGGCAGCCCGGCGTGTTCGAGACACTGCACGGCGCCTTCCATCAGCGCGACCAGATGATTGCAGGCCATCACCGCTCCGGCGTGGTAGAGCAGCTTGTGTTGTGGCGCGATGTCGATGCGCCGGCCCCCGATGGCCTCGAACAGCGGGGCGAGTGCCGCCACCGCCGAGGCATCCCCCTCGCTTGCGCACACCGTGCCGGCAAAGGCTTGTGTGGCCGCGGCCGGGTCGGCGAAGGCGCGCATCGGGTGTACGCTCGCGACCATTGCGTCGCGCGCACGTGCAACGCTCAGCACATCGGCGGTAAGCGCGCCGCTGCAATGAAACACGATGTCGCCACTGCGCAGGATCCCGCTGTTCGCCAGCGTCACGGCGGCAGCGCGGATCGCGTCGTCGCGGGTGGCAATCAGCGTGAAGGCGGCAGGCACGCTGGGCGTCGTCGTTGCCGCCGTGCCGGCTCCGATGAAGCGCACGGCGTCGGCCGCGACGTCCGTGGCAATGTCGCAGACCAGGCCGATCTCGAGCACGCCCGCGCGGTGCCACAAGCGTGCCAGCGAGCGGCCGAGCCGGCCTGCGCCGATGAGGTTCAGGCGGGGGAGGCGTGTCGTCATTGCAGTCCTTCCGGAGTCCCGCGGCGCCAGCCCGTGGTCGTGCGCGGCAAGCTGCGCGGCTTCAAGTTGGTGCAGGGATCATCCATAATCAGAAACATTGATACACGTGTCGGCATGCGGTGGGACTGAAGGATACGGCGATCTGCCACAGCGCCATGAAGGGGAGGCAAGCTTGAACGGATCCGAACTGCAACATCCGATCGTGTCGCCATTCTGCAAGGGTAGAGCATGCCGATGAATGCCGCGTGGGTGGGGTGGTCGCGCTCGCCGGGTGCGACGCTGCTACGCAGCTTCTTCGGCGCTCTGCTTGCGCTGGTGCTCGCCGCACCATGCGCAGCACAAGAGACGCTGGTGCTGCTCTACAACGAACGCCCGCCCTACAACATCAGTGGAGAGGGCGGGGAAGTCTCGGGCCTGGTTGCAACGCCGCTCGTCAATGCGCTTCGTGCATTGGGTATCCGCTATCGATGGGAGAACACGCCACTGGCGCGCCAGTTCAAGATGATTGAACTGGGCAAGGGCAACGAATGCATGGTGGGCATGTTCCGGAACCCGGAGCGCGAGCGCTATGGCAAGTTTTCGGCCCCGATCTACCGTGATCTCAGGATGGTGGGGATTGCCCGTGCAGAGCTTGGATTGCGCGACGGCATTCGCGCGGCCGACCTCATGGACGACCGCAGCAAACGCTTGATGCTCAAGTCAGGGCTGACCTATGGCACCGAACTGGCTCGCATGGTCAGGGAGCGCAAGCCGACCACCGAGTGGGTGACCGTCGAGAGCGTCCAGATGGTGCAGATGCTCAAGGCTGACCGTGCCGACTGGATGCCGGCGACCGAAGAAGAGGCCGGCTACCTGATCGCGCAGGCCGGCCTCGGGCCGCGCGATGTGACGGTGCTGCATTTCGCCGATCTCGGCGAGGGCGAGGCGCGCTATCTGCTGTGCAGCCGCCTGGTGCCGGACACGCTGATCAAGCGCATCAATTCGGCGCTGCCGACCGTCAGCGAGGGGCGGCCCGCAGGTGGTTGAGCGGGCGACGACCTGCAGCGCCCCTGCATTACCGATCGATCTTGACCTCGCTCCATACGGATGCGTACAGTCCGGCTTCGCCTGAACTCCTGCTCAGGCAGTCCGGTGAACTGTCATCTCCGAAAGGCCCTCTGATGTCGCAAAACCTGCCCCGTCGTGTCGCCATCGTCGGCGCCAACCGCATTCCGTTCGCGCGTTCAAACACTGCCTATGCGCAGCTGACGAACAAGATCATGCTGACCGACACCTTGCGCGGTCTGGTCGAGAAGCACCACCTGCAGGGAGAGCTGCTCGGCGAGGTTGTGGGGGGCGCGGTAATGAAGCACTCGCGCGACTGGAACATGGTGCGCGAGTGCGTGCTCTCGTCCGGCCTGAACCCCAACACACCGGCCTTCGATGTGCAGCAGGCCTGCGGCACGGGGCTGGAATCGGCGATCCTGGTCGCCAACAAGATCGCGCTGGGCCAGATCGAGGCGGGGATTGCCTGCGGCGTCGACACTACGTCGGACGCCCCGGTGGCCGTCAATCGCGGCCTGCAGCGCGCGCTGATGGACCTGAACGCCGCGAAGACGACGGGCGCCAAGCTCAAGCACTTGCTGCGGGCGATGAAGCCCTCGCACCTGATTCCCGAACTGCCGGCCAACGCCGAGCCGCGTACCGGCAAATCGATGGGCCAGCACGCCGAGATCACCGCCAAGCGCTACGGCATCACGCGTGAAGCGCAGGACGCACTGGCGCTCGCGAGTCACCACAAGCTCGCCAAGGCCTACGACGAAGGCTTCTTCGACGATCTCGTGATGCCTTACCACGGTCTGAAGCGTGACAACAATCTGCGGCCGGATTCGTCGCAGGAGAAGCTCGCCAAGCTGCCGCCAGCCTTCGACCGCAACGGCGGCACGATCACCGCCGCCAACGCTTCGCCGCTGACAGACGGCGCCTCGGCCGTGCTGCTGGCGAGCGAAGAATGGGCGCAGAAGAAGGGCCTGCCCATCCTCGCCTACCTCGTCACCGGCGAGGTCGCGGCGGTCGATTTCATCGACGAGCGCGAAGGTCTGCTGATGGCGCCGGCCTACGCGATTCCGCGCATGCTCGCGCGGCTGGGCCTCAAGCTGCAGGACTTCGATTTCTACGAGATCCACGAAGCCTTCGCGGCCGTCGTGTTGTGCACGCTGGCGGCCTGGGAGAGCGACGAGTTCTGCCGCACCAAGCTTGGGCTGTCCGGCGCACTGGGCAGCATCGACCGCAGCCGCCTCAATGTGAAGGGCAGCTCTATCGCGGCGGGCCACCCCTTTGCGGCCACCGGGGGCCGCGTCGTCGCTACGCTTGCCAAGCTGCTTGCCGAAAAGGGATCGGGCCGTGGCCTGATCTCGATCTGCGCCGCGGGCGGGCAGGGCGTCACTGCGATCCTGGAGCGCTGAACGACGATGGCCGACCTGCTGCTGCGCCTCGCAAACGATCGCCGCTCCGCCGGGCTGATCCGCAAGCTCGGGCTCCCGACGCCGGTGCGACTGGCGCGGGCCGAAGGCGCTTACGACGACGCGCCGCTGGCAGGGCGAGTCACTTTGGTCGGTGCAGCGCCCGGCGGCCTTGCCGTCGACGCCTTGCAGAAAGCCGCTGCCGAAGCCGGCGCGACCTGCGTGGCCGCACTCGCCGAAGGGCAATCGGCCGACACACTTCTGTTCGACGCGACCGCTTGCCGCGCACCCGCCGACCTTGCCGCCTTGCACGGCTTCTTCGCGCCCAAGCTGCGGCGGCTTGCACGCAATGCGCGGGTGCTGGTCGTGTCGGCCGATCCTTCGGAACTGGCCGACCCGGTCGCCGCCGCGACGGCGCGCGGCATTGAAGGCTTCGTCCGCGCGCTGGGCAAGGAAATCGGGCGTCGCGGTGCCACCGCCAACCTCGCGCGGCTTGCGCCGGGGGCCGAGTCGCAACTTGCCGGTCTCGTGCGTTTCTGCGGCGGCCCGCGTTGCACTTATGTTTCCGGCCAGGTGTTCCGGCTAACGTCGGCGCCTGCGCCAGCCCCGGCGGCGCGGCAGCTGGCCGGCAAGGTGGCAGTGGTGACCGGGGCTGCGCGTGGTATCGGCGCCGCGACTGCGCAGCGGCTGTCGGAAGAGGGCGCCAGGGTTGTTTGCGTGGACGTCGCTGCGGCGCGCGACGCACTGTACGAAACGGCGGCGCGGGTCGGCGGCCTGCCGCTGGTGCTGGACATCGCGGCACCCGATGCGCCGGCGGCGCTTTCGGCCTTCCTGCGCGAAAAGACCCGTGGTGTCGATGTCCTCGTCCACAACGCCGGCATCACGCGCGACAAGACGCTCGCCAACATGAAACCGGACGTCTGGGACGCGGTCATCGCGGTCAACTTCACTGCGATCACCGCGATCGACGCTGAATTGCTGGCGAACGGACTGCTGCACGATTCCGGTCGCGTTGTGTGCCTCTCGTCGGTCAGCGGCGTGGCCGGCAACTTTGGCCAGACGAACTATGCGACCAGCAAGGCCGCGCTGATCGGCTATGTCGCTGCGCAGGCGCCGCGGCTGGCGGCACGGGGCATCACGATCAACGCGGTAGCGCCGGGCTTCATCGAGACGCCGATGACCGCCAGGATCCCGTTGATGATGCGTGAGGCAGGGCGCCGCCTGAATGCACTGTCGCAGGGCGGACAGCCCCGCGACGTAGCCGAACTTGTCACCTTCTTTGCGTTGCCGGCGAGTGCTGGGGTCTCGGGCAACACGGTTCGGGCCTGCGGCCTGGCATTGATCGGCGCCTGACGGCCGCGTCGGCCGGTCGGCGGCGCGGCCCCGACATGTGTGGACAGTGCGTTGAAAGCTGTCACAAAAAATTCGCATTGCCCGGAAATGGCGCATCGATGGCCAAATCCTTGATCTTGATGGCCATTTCCGCACTTTTTCGGTGCGGGGGATGGTTGCGCCGTCGGAAAAAGCCCTACACTGCGACACCTGTCATATTCGCTCGCGATGTGTTTCGGCTATGAAACGACGGATTCGCAATCTGGCACGCAAGACGATGCGGCTCGCAGCCGCGCTGCTTCCCCGCGGCTCGCGCAATGCGCTGCTGCGCAACGCCGTGCGCTGCGAAGACGCGCCGCCGGATAATCTCGTTTTCAAACTTGCCGAAACGCGCGAGGAGCTGGAAGCCTGCTTCGAGCTACTGCACGAGGCCTACGTTGGCGCCGGGTTCATGGAGCCTGACGAATCCGGCATGCGCGTCACGCTGTACCACGCGCTGCCCACGACCACCACGCTGCTGGCCAAGTACGACGATCAGGTCGTCGGCACGATTTCGCTGATTCGCGAGAGCGCGCTCGGCTTTCCGTTGCAGAAGATCTTCGATATCGACGCGATCCGCGCCAAGGGTGGCAATATCGCCGAGGTGTCGGCGCTGGCGGTGCACAAGCGCTTCCGCATGCGTGGCGGGCTGGTGCTGTTTCCGCTGATGAAGTTCATGCGCGAGTACGCGGTGAAGTACTTCGATACCCGGCATCTGGTGATTGCGGTGAACCCGCGCCACATTCCGATGTACGAGGGCTTGCTGTGCTTCCGCCGGCTCAAGCAGAACCCGGTTGCGCACTACGACTTCGTCAATGGCGCGCCGGCGGTGGGCGCACATCTCGACCTGCACGAGATGCCCGAACTTTATCGCCGAGCCTACGCCCACCAGCCGCCGTCAAAGAACCTGCACCGCTATTTCCTCGAACTGAAGCTGCCGCATTTCCGCTTCCCGGACAAACGCTTCTTCACCACCAACGATCCGGTGATGACGCCGGCGCTGATCAACTACTTCTTCAACCAGCGCACCGATGCCTTCCGCAAGGCCACGCAGCGGGAAAAGGTGCTGCTGCACGGCATTTACGATCTGCCCGCCTACAAGGCTTACCTGCCGCCACTGCCGGACGATTCCTACCGCACCGAACTCAAGCGCCGGCAGCACCAGCGTTTTTCGGTGATGTGCCCGGCCGGCTTCCACGTGCGGGTGGGTGAGGGGCTGCGGTCAAGAGTGTTCCCGATGCGGGTGATCGAGTGTTCCCGCACCGGCTTCCGCGCGCAGTGCGAAGAGCCGATCCCGGTGGATATGGAAGGCGTGGCCTTTGTCGAGCTGGGCGAAGCTGACCGCTGCATGCTGCGGGCCAAAGTGCTGCGCCATGGCCGCAGCAGCGAGACGATCGCGATGTTCAAGCTGGTGGAGCCTGATCCCGTTTGGCTCAAGTTCGTGCGTGCCCTGCGCATGGCACGGACCCACAGCGAACTCGGTGACGCGACTCAGTTCGCTGAACAGCGCGCGGCCGCCACCGTACCGGCCTGATCGCGGCCGCGACGCTCGAAGCGGTCAGGCCATGCCGACCGGCGCAAAGAAGCGTTCGCCCAGTTCCGCGATGCCCAGCGTGTCCAGAATCTCCGCCAGTCGCGCTGCGGCCTTGCGTCCTGGCAGGCCTTTCGCGGTAGCGATGATCAGCTCGTTCTTCATCGAGTGTTCCCAGCCGACGAGCTCGGTCACATTCAACTGGTAGCCGTGAGCTTCGAGCTGCAGGCAGCGCAGCACGTTGGTCACCTGACTGCCGAATTCGCGGGTGTGGATCGGGTGGCGCCACAATTCGGCCAGAGGTGTCTTCAGCGCCTGCCCCTTGTTCTTGCGCAGCACCGCCGCCACCTCGGCCTGACAGCACGGCACCAGCACGATGTGCCGCGCCTGCTTGGCGAGCGCGAAGCGGATCGCATCGTCGGTGGCGGTGTTGCACGCATGCAGGGCGGTCACCACGTCGATCTTCTCGGGCAACGATGACGAACTGATCGATTCCGCGACCGACAGGTTGAGGAAGCTCATGCCACCGAAGCCCAGCCGGCCGGCCAGTTCGCGCGAGCGCGTGACCAGCTCTTCGCGGGTTTCGATGCCCCACACATGGCCCTGCTTCGCCGAATCCTTGAAGAACAGGTCGTAGAGGATGAAGCCGAGGTAGGACTTGCCGGCGCCATGGTCGACCAGACTCACCTCCGGATGTGCCGACAGCACATCCTGCAGGAGCGGTTCGATGAACTGGTACAGGTGATAGACCTGTTTGAGCTTGCGCCGGCTGTCCTGGTTCATCTTTCCGTCGCGCGTCAGGATGTGGAGCTCCTTCAGCAGTTCGACGGACTGTCCGGGGCGGACGTCGTAGGTCTTGGTCATGGCAGTACGGCCGCAAGGCCGGGTGAAACGAGGGCGCGATTATGCGCCACGCCGACGCTTGCCGGGCGAAGGCCGTGATGCACCTGCGGTAGTCATCTGCGGGTGATGTGGACGTGGCCGCTGCGGTGCGGCCAGACAAAGCGATGCCGCGCGGCGCACCAAGGCCCCGCGCGGCCAGGAGAGAACAGCTTAGCCGTCGATGCGCAGTTGCACCGAGGTGGCGGTGTAGATCGGCGTGACCTTGTAGCCCGGCATGCTGACGCTGCTGAACTTGCCGGCGACGCTGCCTGCAGTGATCAGGCTGATCGTGTCACCCACGACGGGTTGGTAGCCATTGGCGAAGCTGACGTTCAGCGCGCCGCCGACGAGGGTCATCGCGCCGCTGACCGCGAGACGCCCCCGCGACCCGTTGCCCAGGGCTAGTTCGAGGCTACCGTTGGCCAGTTGCGAGTACTTGCCCGCGATGGTCAAGATGCCGGGCGCGGCGATCTTGACGGTGCCGCCACTGACATAAACATCGCCCTTGCCGAAGGCCGTCGTCGACGCGCCGGTCAGCGTGCCGGCGGACACGACGCTGCCGCCGGTCCAGGTGTTGACGCCGGCCAGGGCCAGTGCGCCCGATCCCTTCTTGGTCAGCAGACCCGCGCCGCTGATGTTGTTCTTCCAGCTGTCGGCGGCGTTGAAGCCGCCCTGGCTGGCATCCATCGTCACGGTGACGTCGCCATTGAAGGCGCCGTAGCCATCGGCCGCCGCGAACAGGTTCAGGCGTCCCCAGCCCTCTGCGTCATCCATGACCGGGTAGCCCGATGCGATGGCGGTGGTCATCAGCACGACGCGGCGCTGGTCGGCGCTGAGGTAAGGCAGGCGGGTTTCAAGCAGTACTTCGGCCCCCTTGGGCACGACTGCGGCTGAGGTCGCGCTGGCGATCTGCGGGAAGCCGTAAGTCAGGCGCTTGGTGAAATTGGCCTTGTTGGTCGCGTAGTCTGCAAAACGGTCGCTGCTGGTCGTTGCGGCATGGGCATAGGTATTGAGGTCGGCCGCGGAGCCTACGCCTGCCTGGGTCTGCAGCCAGCTGTGCGCCTGCGTGAAGGCGGTGGTCTTGAGGCTGGCATTGGCCGCCTTGTTGAGGTTGTAGGCCACCACGGCAGTACCCTGAATGCGGCCGCCGATGACATCCAGCGGCGAGTGCATGCCGGCGAGGATGCGGTTCTCGCCCAGTTCCATCGCGCGGGTCAGCATTTCCTGGTAGCGCTCCGGTACCAGGTAGGCCATCGCCAGCGCGTCGCGCCAGCCTTCGGCTGTGTGGCCGCTGATGAAGCCGCCGTCGGTCGCCGGCGTTGTGCCTTTTGCCGGCACCAGCGACGGCGCGACCACGACCTTGCTGCTCCAGCGCCACGGGCGCCCGTACTTGAAGAAGCGCTTCGCGGGCTCGGTGGAACCGTCACCGCTCATTGCGGCGATGAAGTCGACGGCAAGACCCAGGTTGGTGTTGCTGGCGCTTCCGACGCCCAGGTTATTGCCGCTGTCGTCGTATTTCACGGTGCTCGCATCGGCCGCGATGCTGGTGATCGTCGTCGTTTGCTGGGCGCCGGTGCGCCAGGCGTTGGTCAAGGGGCCCATGCCGTCCGAGACGCTGTAACCCTTGGCGCGACGGTCGTCCAGATAGGCGGCGAGTTCCTGGTCGGCCGTGCGGGCGGCGGTCGCGGTTTCGACGTAGGCGATGTTGGCGGCGTGCACCGTGGCGTTCTTCACCACACCGTCGGTCGCGCTGCCGGGGATGCCGCTCCAGTCGGACGCGGTGACCGCAGCGCAGGTGCCGTTGGCAGCTGCCGTCTGGCCTGCGTCGACGAGCAGGCTGCGCGGCGTCCAGATATCCAGGAAGCCAGACACTACCCGCACGCCGGCGTTGGTATCGACGGTGGCATGACAGGCATCGCCGCGCACGTTGGTCGCGCCGTTGTCGACATAGGCGGCGACGTTGGCGGCGGCCGGGGCGCTGTCTTCCTTGCCGAGGCCGGCCGGCGCGGCTGGCGCAGTCGGCGTGGCGGGCGTTGCCGTGCTGGTGTCAGTGCTGTCGTTGCCGCCGCACGCGACGAGGCTCAGGGCTGAGAGGATGGCGGCGAATAGCGCGGCCGTACGGAAGGGGGTGGGGGTCTGCATGCAGCTGCTCCGACAGTCATTGTGAGTATGGAGCGCGGCACTTTAGTTCGGCCGGGTTACGAAATTATTTAGGGCGTGGCCGACCTTGGGGGCGCAGGTCATTGACCTTGCCGCCGGGTTGGCAAGGCTTGTCCCGCACGGCAAGGCGGCTGGCCCGGACGGACATGGCCTCATGGCGGCGTCGTGCGTAGGCTGTCGACACCCCAGATTCCGGAGCTCGCCATGGTGTTTCGACTATCGTTGCTGATCGTGTCGGCCTTCGTGGCCTGGGGCCTGATCTCGCCTGCGGGGCTGGCGGCAAGCAGCTCGGGCTGGCTCGCCGCCACGATGCGGAATTTCGGCTGGTACTACCTGTTGGTGGTATTCGGCATCGTCGTGTTCGCGCTCACCCTCGCATTCGGTCGCTTCGGGCAGGTCAGGCTGGGTGGTGCCGATGCCCGGCCGGAGTTTTCGCGTGCGGCATGGTTCGCGATGCTGTTCTCGGCCGGCATGGGCATCGGCCTGGTTTTCTGGGGGGTGGCCGAACCCCTGTCCCATTATGTTGCGCCGCCCTCGTACATCGAGGCCGCCTCGCCCGAGTCCGCACGCTTCGCGCTGCGTGCTGCGTTCTTCCATTGGGGGCTGCATCCTTGGGCACTGTATGCGGTGGTCGGGGTTGCCCTTGCGTACTTCAAGTTCAATCACGGCGCACCCGGCCTGCTCAGTGCCGCCTTCCGGCCGCTGCTGGGGGCGCGTACGGACGGGCCGATCGGGCGCTGCATCGACGTGCTGGCCATTGTGGTGACGGTGTTCGGTGTCGCCACATCACTGGGCTTTGGCGCAATGCAGATCGCGGGGGGGCTGAATCAGGTTTTCGGCATAGCGAAGACCCAGACGCTGATACTGGCCGTGATCGCCAGCGCCACCGTGCTGTTCCTGCTCTCGTCGGCGACCGGGCTGACCCGGGGCATCAAGTGGTTGTCGAGCACCAACATGGTCCTTGCGACACTGCTGGCGCTGGTGGTGCTGGTCATGGGGCCGACGCTTTTCATCATGGATGCCTTTACCACCACCGTGGGGGCGTACCTCGGTGGGCTGGTGCAGCAGTCAATGCGGTTGACGCCGTTCACCCAAGGCTCCTGGACCGCGGACTGGACCGTGTTCTACTGGGCCTGGTGGATTACCTGGGCACCCTTTGTCGGCATGTTCATCGCGAGGATTTCGCGCGGCCGTACGATCAAGGAGTTCATGGTCGGCGTGATGCTGGTGCCTTCGCTGGTGAGCTTCCTGTGGTTCGCGATCTTCGGTGGCGGTGCGCTGCAACTGGAAATGTTCGGCAACGTGCCGATCGCTGCGGCCGCGAAGGCCAATGTGGATAACGCATTGTTCCTGCTGCTCGCCTCCCTGCCGCTGGGGGAAGTGCTCTCGGTCCTCGCTGTCCTCGTGGTCGGCGTGTTCTTTGTGACCTCGGCTGATTCGGCGACCTACGTGCTGGGCATGTTGTCGTCGAAGGGGGCGCACAACCCGGGCGTCCTTCCGCGCACGGTCTGGGGCGTGCTGATCTCGCTGATCGCCGCGGTGTTGCTGATCGGCGGCGGCCTCAAAGGCTTGCAGACGATGGCCATAGTTGCTGCGCTTCCCTTCACGCTGGTGCTGATCGGGCTGTGCGTCGCCACCTGGCGGGCGCTGGACGCTGATACGGCATAGCCTTGCGCCTCCTCGATGGAGCCTCAGAGGGTGTGGGTCGCCCTTAATCGGTCGAGCGTTTCGTCAGGCAAGCCCAGGATCCCGCCGAGCACCGCCCGGGTATCGGCGCCCAACATTGGCGGCGCAGCGCGGTAACTGACCGGCGTCTCGGACAGGTGGATCGGGTTCGCGACCAGCGGCACATGGCCGGCGGCCGGGTGGGGCAGGTCGATGCGCATGCCGCGGTGCTGCACCTGCGGGTCGTCGAAGACCTGGCCGATGTCGTTGATCGGGCCGCAGGGCACGGCGGCGGATTCGAGCGCGGCGACCCAGTCGACGGTGCTGCGCGTGCGGGTGACGTCATGCATCGCGGGGATCAGGGTGTCGCGGTGCTTCACGCGGGCGGCGTTGGTCGCGAAGCGATCGTCCTGCGCCCAGCCGGTGCCGGCTTCCTTGCAAAAGCGGGCGAACTGCCCGTCGTTGCCGATGGCGAGGATCATGTGGCCGTCGGCAGTGGGGAAGGCGTCGTAGGGCACGATGTTCGGGTGCGCATTGCCCATGCGGCGCGGCGCCTTGCCGCTGGCGAGCCAGTTCATGGCCTGGTTCGCGAGGCAGGCGACTTGCACGTCGAGCAGGGCGAGGTCGATGTGCTGCCCCTTGCCGCTTTGCTCGCGCCACGCCACGGCGGCGAGGATCGCATTGCTGGCGTAGAGCCCGGTCAGTACGTCGGTGAGGGCGACGCCAACCTTCGTGGGCGGGCCGTCCGGCTGGCCGGTGATGCTCATCAGCCCGCCCATGCCCTGGATCAGGAAGTCGTAGCCGGCGCGCTCGGCGTAGGGGCCGTCCTGCCCGAAGCCGGTGATCGAGCAGTAGATCAGGCGCGGGTTGAGCGCCGACAGCGTGGCGTAGTCCAGCCCGTACTGCGCCAGCCCGCCGAGCTTGAAGTTCTCGACCAACACATCGCTCTTCATCGCCAGTTCGCGCACCAGCGCCTGGCCATCGGGCTGGGTGAAGTCGATCGTCACCGAACGCTTGTTGCGGTTGGTGCAGAGGTAGTAGGCGGCGACGTCGGTGTCTTCGCCCGCCTCATCCTTGACCCAGGGCGGGCCCCAGGCGCGGGTGTCGTCACCCGAGCCGGGGCGCTCGATCTTGATGATCTCGGCGCCGAGGTCGCCCAGCAGCTGCGTGGCCCAGGGCCCGGCGAGCACGCGCGAGAGGTCGAGCACCCGCAGGTGCGAGAGGGCGCCGGTGGTCATCGTGGGCCCCTTAACTGAAAGCCTGGATGCCGGTAATCGCCCGGCCAAGGATCAGCGCATGGATGTCGTGCGTGCCCTCGTAGGTGTTCACGACTTCGAGGTTCACCATATGGCGGGCGACGCCGAATTCGTCGCTGATGCCGTTGCCGCCCATCATGTCGCGCGCCAGCCGCGCAATGTCCAGCGCCTTGCCGCAGGAGTTGCGCTTCATGATCGAGGTCAGTTCGACGCAGGCGGTGCCGCTCTCCTTCATGCGCCCGAGCTGCAGGCAGCCCTGCAGGCCGAGGCTGATCTCGGTGAGCATGTCGGCGAGCTTCTTCTGGATCAGCTGGTTCGCAGCGAGCGGGCGGTCGAACTGCTTGCGTTCGAGCACGTAGCTGCGGGCGCGGGCAAAGCAGTCTTCCGCCGCACCGAGCGCGCCCCAGGCGATGCCGTAGCGCGCCGAGTTCAGGCAGGTGAAGGGGCCCTTGAGGCCGCGCACGTCGGGGAAGGCGTTTTCCTCCGGCACGAAGACCTCGTCCATCACGATCTCGCCGGTGATCGAGGTGCGCAGGCCGACCTTGCCGTGAATTGCCGGCGCGCTCAGGCCCTTCCAGCCTTTCTCCAGCACGAAGCCGCGGATCTTGCCCTCGTCGTCTTTTGCCCACACCACGAATACGTCGGCGATCGGTGAGTTGGTGATCCACATCTTGCTGCCAGAGAGGCTGTAGCCGCCTTCGACCTTGCGTGCGCGGGTCACCATGCTGCCGGGGTCGGAGCCGTGGTTCGGTTCGGTCAGCCCGAAGCAGCCGATCCACTCACCGCTGGCAAGTTTGGGCAAGTACTTGCGGCGGGTGGCCTCGTTGCCGAATTCGTAGATCGGCAGCATCACCAGCGAACTCTGCACGCTCATCATCGAGCGGTAGCCGGAATCCACGCGCTCGATCTCGCGCGCGATGAGGCCGTAGGCGACATAGCCCAGCCCGGCGCCACCGTATTCGGCCGGGATCGTCGCACCGAGCAGGCCCAGTTCGCCCATCTCGCGGAAGATCGCCGCGTCGGTGCGCTCATGGCGAAAGCTCTCGGTCACGCGTGGCAGCAGGCGCTCCTGCGCATAGGCATTTGCGGCGTCGCAGACCATGCGCTCGTCTTCGGTGAGTTGCGCGCGCAGGTGCAGCGGGTCGTCCCAGCTGAAGGTGGCGGTGCCGGCCATGTCTCTCTCCTTTGGTGTCGGGGCTGCGGGCGCGAGCGGTGCGCAGTCCCCTCGGAACGCGCAGCGTCAGCAGCCTGTGGTAGCCCGCATCGTGCCGCCGCCGCTTGCGGGGCGCAAACGCTTTTCCTGCATGACGGTGTGCGAAACGTGCACTTGTAGCGTCCGCTGGGCGCAGAATGCGGGCTGATGATTGAGTTCGATGCACTCCGGAGCCGCCGATGCGCCGCAAGATCCCCTCCACCGCTGCCTTGGTCGCCTTTGAGGCCGCGGCCCGACACCGCTCCTTCACCAAGGCCGGCGAAGAGATGGCGCTGACGCAAAGCGCGATCTGCCGGCAGATCGCCGGGCTGGAGGAATTCCTCGGTGTCGAACTGTTCCGTCGCACCCGCCGCGGCGTGCTGCTGACCGAAGCGGGCGAGCGTTACCGGCGGCAGGTCGCAAGCCGGCTCGATGCGGTCGAGCGCGACACGCTGGAACTGATGGCCGGACGCGGGCAGGGCGGCACGCTGGAGCTGGGCGTGGTGCCGACCTTCGCGACGCGCTGGCTGGTGCCGCGGCTCTCGCGCTTTCACGCGCAGCACCCGGACATCACGGTGAACCTCTCGGTCCGCACCCAGGCCTTCCTGTTCGACGAGTCGGGCCTGGATGCTGCGATCACTGCGGCGCTGGCGCCCTGGCCGGGCACGCAGGCGCAGCGGCTGCTGGGCGAGGTGTCGGTGCCGGTCGCCAGCCCGGCCTTGCTGGGGGGCACGACGCCGCTGCCGGCCAGCGAACTCGCGCGCCTGCCACGCCTGCAGCAGAGCACCCGACCCTACGCCTGGCGGCAGTGGTTCGCGGCGCAGGGTCTTACCGTCGAGGGCGACCTCGCCGGCCCGCGCTACGAACTGTTCTCGATGCTCGCCGAGGCGGCAGCCGGCGGTGCCGGCGTCGCGCTGATCCCGCCACTGCTGATTGCCGAGGAACTGGCGAGCGGGCGGCTGGTGTGCGCCAGCGATTCGGTGCTCGACGAGGGGCGGGCGTACTGGCTGGTTTGGCCGGAGGGGCGGGGCGAGGGGCCGTTGATGCGTGCGTTCCGCGCCTGGTTGGCGGACGAGTCCGTCGCCTGCATGTTGCACGAATGACGTGATCGGTCGGCGGGGCGGTACGCCTGCTAAGCTCTCGCGCCGTCCACACACCGGCGCGGATTGCCCTGTGCCATGAAGACACCCTCTGCCGACATCATCGAATCCGGCGCAACTCCAACGCGGCGCTGCGGCCACTGTGACCAGCCGATGCAGGTATTGCGGCTTGTCGGGCATTACGGGAAGTCGGTGGAGATCGACGTGTGCGCGCCCTGCACGCTGATCTGGTTCGACGAGACCGAATCGATCCGGATCGCCGGCCCCGGTCTGGTGGAACTGGTGAAGGTGATCGATGCCAGCATGCGCGTCGTGCCGACCTTCCTGCCGATGCCGGCGCACTTGCCCTGTCAGGTGTGCGGCGCGCCTTTGAAGCGGGTCTATAACCAGACGCGCTACGGCCGCACCGCGCATCTCGATTGCCCGGCGCAGCACGGCACGTACCAGAGTTTCATGCTCTTCCTCGCCGAGAAGGGCTATTTCCGCCCCTTTGAATGGGCAGACATCCAGCGTTTCGCAGCCGCTGGCCAGCCGCCCAGGTGCAGCCAGTGCGGGGCCACGCTGGATGCGCGGCCGCAGCACACCTGCCCGTATTGCGCGTCGCCGGTCGGCGTCTATGACCCGGCCCGGCTTGCCCGCGCCATCGATCGTGACGAGGCTGCCGCGCCAGTGGTGGCAAGCCCGCGCGCCGCGCAAGCCGCCTGTGTCGCCTGCGGCGGCATGGTCGATCTCAGCCGCGACACCGCCTGCCCGCACTGCCATGCGCTGATCCGGCCGAGCGACACGGCGAGCGCGGTTGCGGTGTCGGCCGAGGTGGCGGAAGACGTGGCGCGTAACCATGAGCGGCAAACGCCCTACGTATCACGCCGCAAGCTCGAAGAAGGCGACCACCGCGTCGTTGCGGGCGCCTATGACGAAGAAGATGCGGGCAAGCGACGTCGGCGGCTGTTCGCGATGGGGCTGTCCGTGCTGGCTTCGCTGGGCATATGGCTGTCGCTATCGAGCGTAGGCATCGGTTTTCGCAGTCCGATCGTGGTCTTGAACGACGACGGTTCCGAAACGCGCATGTCGGCACGCGAATACGAAGCGATCGAAGCCCGCAGCCGCGACCGCGCGCAGCGGGGTGTCGACCATGGCCCTGCCGGCAAGGCCCCGCCGCAATTGAAGCTTCAGCAGCGCGGCGAGGCTCTGGTCCTCACCGCCGATTCGGACCTTCCGCTGGTGGTTTCGGTGAACCTCGCCTATGAGCAGTTGCGCGATGCCTGGATACGCTGCGGCATGCAGCTCGACCAAGCCACGCCTGGCAATGGCCGTTACGCCGTGCTGGGCACGCGCGGTGCCTCGGCCAGTTTTCGCCCCATGCCTCATTGCTCCGACACCCTGCGTCGGAAGGGGCGATACGAATTCATCGTCACTTCGGGCGGCCGGGATATCTACAAGTCCGACTCGGCGTTCTTCGACTGAGCGGTGGCCTCAGATCACGAAGTCGACCACGCCTTCGCCTTCCAGCGCACGCATCGCCGCGTGGGTGGATAGATGCACTGCGCCGCTGAGTTCGGCGAGAAAGCCGCTCTGTTTGATGCGGTCCATCACCGGGCCCTTGACCTCGGCCAGATGCAGGGCGATGCCCTGGTCGGCGAGGCCGCGGTTGAGGTCACGCAGGCCTTGCAGGGCGGAGACATCCACCGCGTTCACCGCCGACAGCACGAGCAGCACGCAGCGCGTGTCCGGGCGGCTGCGCAACAGGCCGACGATGGCGTCGCTGACGAATCGGATGTTGGCGAAGTACAGGCTCTCATCGACGCGGACCGCGAGTACGCCCGGCTGCATCTCCACTGCGTAGCGCAGCCGGTTGCGGTAGTGCTCGGTGCCCGGCACGCGGCCCAGTTCCGCCAGGTGCGGCGCGCTGGTGCGCCACACGAACAAGGCCAGCGACAACGCCACGCCCAGCACCACCGCATCCACCACGCCTGCGACCAGCACCGTGACGGCGGTGGCGATGAAGATCCACGCATCGCCGCGTTCGTATCGCCACGCAAGGCGCAGCACAGAGAGGTCGATCAGCTGGACGACCGCCACGACAATGGTGGCCGACAGCGCGGCGAGCGGCAGGTGCGCGAACAGCCCCACCGCGACAAGCAGGATCACTAGCATCCACACTGCAGCAAGCAACCCGGCCAGTTGCGTGCGGGCGCCGGCGAGTTCGTTCGCAGCGGAGCGGCCAAAGCTTGCCGATACCGGGAACCCGCCGGTGACGCCTGAGGCGACGTTAGCCAGCCCCAGCGCGATCAGTTCGCGATCCGGGCTCACCGTCTCGCGCCGCTTCATCGCCAGCACTTGCGCAATCGAGTAGCTGTCGATGAAGCCGATCAGCGCGATCGCCGCAATCGATGGCAGCAGCCGCACCAGCAAGCCGGTATCTGGCAGGGGCAGGGCGAGCGGCGGCAAGCCGGGCGGCAGGGGGCCGACCACCTTCACAGGCAGCGCCGCAGCGTTGGCGGCCAGTGCCGCGATCACGATCACGAAAAGGGGCGCGGCCTTGCCCAGCAGGTCGGCCGGCCGTGCCGGCACGCCGATGCGGCGCAGGCCGGTTGCGAGCCACGCGCGGCAGGCGAACAGGGCGATCAGGGTGGCGGCCGACAGCGCCGGTGCGGCCCAGCCAATGTCGCGGCGGGCGTTCCAGATCCGTTCGATCATGGCTCCCGCATTCGCGGCATGGCTGTCGATGCCGAGCAGGTTGGGCAACTGGGTTAGCAGGATCAGCAAGGCCGAGCCGGTGACGAAGCCGCCGACCACCGAAGCTGACAGGTAGTTGGCGATGAAGCCAAAGCGCAGCGCGCCCAGCGCCACCCGCACAAGGCCGGAAAACAACGCGAGCGCCGCCGCCAGCACCGGGTAGTCGGCCGGCGGCACCTGCGCGAGCCCGGCCAGCGCCGCGGTGGTCATCAGTGAGGGCAGGGCCGCGGGGCCCACCGACAGTGCCGCGCTGCTGCCGACCAGCGCATAGCCGACCACCGGCACGATGCTGGCGTACAAGCCCGCCTGCGGCGACAAGCCGGCCAGCAGCGCATAGGCCAGCCCCTGCGGCACCAGGAACAGCACCAGCGTGAAACTGGCGATCAGGTCTTCGCTGAAGTCGGCTCGCTGGTAGTCGCGCAGCCAGCCAAGCAGTTTGAACGATGGTTCCAAGCGGGCTCCCCCAATCGCGCCGCACTTCGCGGGGCGGTTCAGCAAAAGCGCAGCCGGATGCGCCGACTGCGGCGTGCGGTACTCACGCCTCGCACACGAATTCCGACTTCAGCGCCATCGCGCCAATACCGTCGATCTTGCAATCGATGTCGTGGTCGTCATCGACGAGGCTGATGTTTTGCACTTTGGTGCCTACCTTTACCACCAGCGGCGCCCCCTTCACCTTCGGACTTGCATTGCGGACAGTTGGGCCGGGTGCTCACTGGAGGGATCTCGTCGAGTTTGAACCGCGGGGTGGTCACGATAGCCCTGCGTCGGCCCCATTGCGTGGCATTGGTTGGGCGACGGGGAGTCCGGTTTGCGAATGCGTGCGAAATCTTACTCCGGCGCGTCGTCCTTCTGGTTCTACGTCACTGCCGCCAAGTGTTCGGACTCTCGGCGTCGTCTGCAGAGTGAGGCAAAACGGGGCCGTGAGCTTGTGCGTTGCAAGGCTTCAGCCCCATCTGCGAGACCGGCATTCGATGCACGCGGTTCTGGTCGCAGAGCGGTACGAGTGCGAGGGGCCGCGCCAAGCTTACTGTCCGCTCGCCGAACATCGGCAGTTGGTCGTCACGCAGGCGACAGCCAAGATTGGCCGACGACGCTGAAGAGCGTCAGATTTAGTTTCAGCAGGAGACCTTCAGGCGGCAATACGGTTATCGCGTTTTCGTCACCGCCTACAAAGGTGTTTGTGAGTGCGCGTCCTCAAGCATCGGTCTTGAGGTCGTGCACGTCCGGGTGGAGGCTACGGCCACAACCAGTATCCCCGTGGTCGGATCGTTCCGTAGAGCGTGACGTCGCCTTCTGCGACGAGTGTGCGAAGGTCTCCGTTGTTGAGCGGCACGCGCCACAGTTGCACCTTGCCATCACCGAGCTGTGTGGCGACCAGCATGTCCGTCACGGTCTCATACGCCACCAAGCCGTTCGCGCGGGCGATGCTCTTGAAGACGTAGCTACCGATCTCAGTGGCACTGCTGTAAAGATGAACCGTCCTGTCCGTTACGCCACTGAAGTAATTTGGCCCGATCGTCGCCATTGCAGCGCAGCCGTTGTCTACCCGGCGCAGAGGCCTCGTCTTGGCGACGACGCAGCCGAGCATATGGTCAGCATAGAGTGATGAGGCCCCGCTGCCGTACATCACAAACTGCGTCGACATCTTGTCACCGGTTGCAGCATCGCTGAGGTAGTACTCGCTGTCGCGAACCATGTCATGGGCCCCGAACAGCACGCTCTGATCCAGCGAGATCGCCCGATCTGCAGGGCTCATGCTCAGCCCCACCCGCATCGTGTGCGCAGCGTCCAGCGTGATTTCGCGAACCTCCGACATGCGCATTTCCCCTGCCTGCGTTGGCGCAGGTCCGATGCTCAGCAAGTAGAGCCGGCCGTCGGCAACCCCGGCCAGGGTGACACGATCGTAGTCCGCATCGGCCAGCTTGGTCAGTTGCGGCGATGCCGCGGGTGCAAAGTAGTAAAGCGCGCAACGTGCGGTGGCATCGGTCGTGGCGCAGAGCGCGGCACCCTCGACATCCTGTGCGAGCACGCTCCAGCCGGTAATGCGACCGACATCTCCCGCAACAGGGTTTACCGGATCCTCCTGGACGGTGCCATTGACGGTATGGCGGTAGTAGAGCTGTGCCGCTGCGAGGCGAAGGCTGCCGGCCATTGCGCCGTCCGCGCCGATTCCCACGGGCACCTGGTCGGCGGGAAGCACGCTGGTCGCATGCGCCGCCATCGTGACCCAGAGCACCTTGTCTCCGGTTGCCGAAATGCATCCACTATCGGTGGCAAAGCGCACGCCCAGAGCGGCCAGCACGTTGCCTTGACGAGCACGCACCTGTGTGACCGCCGGATCATCCGGCGCAGCCTTGTGGCCACAAGCCAGGATCTGCTGACCGCCTGTATCGAGTTCTTGGACGAGCGCGCTGTGACCGTCAGCACGGCCGCTGACCCAGAGGGCTTTTCCGCCGTTGATCAAAAGCAGGTCGTGATGCCTTGCTTCTTCTGGGCGCTCGACCGGCAACGCGAAATCCTGCTCGGCCGTGATGCTTGAAACCGTCAGGGGGCCATTGCGCTGTCCATCAAGTGGAATGGCGAGCAGCGCGGTACCGCTTCTTGCAAAGGCGTAGCGACCTGCCGCGGGATACGCGTTGTCGTTAGCTTTGTCGCCGCCGCCGCAGGCAGCCGCCGCGATCGCAAGCATTGCGATCGCGATGTGGCGAAATGAGTCCTGAAACATGATGTGTCGCGCGGCTACCGTTGGCAGATATCGCGCCCGGGAATGGTGATGTGTCCACTATAGCCCGTTGGTGTTATCGCCGCCTTAAGTCAGGCAGGGCGAGGCGGCCGCAGTCGTACCCGCGTGGCGCCAACGGTTGCGAATGGTGATCCGTTGAATTGCCACGCGCCGGTGCAGCGGACAATCTGTATTCCAGCTGTCACCGTTTCGCCGTGCAGCGGAAGCGGGCGACATCTAGCCTCTCGGCATGGGGCTACAGTCCTTGGAAGTTCGGCTTGCGACGCCGGAAACCGCTCCAGACCTTCGTCAAGGCAAAAGGGGACGATTGCCCGCAAAGCGGGGAGCATGGACATTGCTGCCATAATTCGCACTGGTCGAGCAATTCAAACACGCTCGGCGAACCTCGATTTTCTCAACTCTGCAATGGTAATCATGAAGAAGATTCTGCTCGTCGCTTTGCTGGCTACTTTTGGTGCGTCGGCCCATGCCGCACCCGTCTCTGAGTCGGGTACTGGCGCCTATGTTGGCGTCGGCGTCGGCCTTTCCTACCACGACACCGGTTTCGACAACGTAAGCGGCGACACGGGTTACAAGTTCTTTGGTGGATACATGTTCACCCGTAATCTTGGGGCCGAGGTGGGCTATGCGCACACTCAGGCTTCCGGGACGGTCTATGCGTGCGAAGGCGGATGCTATGGCGTGAACCTGAAGACGACCGTGGATACGTACTACGGCGCATTGGTGGCAGTAATCCCGCTCGGTGACAACTTCGCGCTTTCTGCGAAGGTGGGCCTGGCATCGAATTCGGCAAAGGCGGACGCGTCCCTGTACGGCTACGGTGCAAGCGCATCGGAGTCGAAGTCCGGCGGAATGTACGGTCTGGGCGCGCGCTACAAGTTCACCCCGAACTTTGCGATCGGTGCCGAGTACGAGGGCTACGCGAGTGACACGGCGTTGGGTTCAGTCAACGTCCAATACGCGTTCTAACGGCCTGTGCCGGGCCCGCTACGGCGGACCGGGCGCTGGTGCAAGCACGCGGAATGACTGTTCCCCAATGCGTGCCAGACGCCACCATGCGGCGTCTGGCACGCATCCGTAATTTTGATCATTGGTCGGGGCTGGGTATGAGAGGCCCTTTACCACAGCGCCATGACGCTGGCGCGGCTTCGTTTGGAGCGGGGCGCGACCCAGGTGTCGCGACAACCTGGCCGCTTGCAGCCGCGTCGCGATGACGTCGGCACGCTGCTGGGCGCGCAGCCGGGCTTGCCAACTGCTGCGCGCTGCGCTCACGCCTTGCGCACGAACTCCGACTTCAGCGACATCGCGCCAATGCCGTCGATCTTGCAATCGATGTCGTGGTCGCCATCGACGAGGCGGATGTTCTTGACCTTGGTGCCGACCTTCACCACCAGCGACGAGCCCTTGACCTTCAGATCCTTGATCACGGTCACCGAATCGCCGTCCTGCAGCACATTGCCGTTGGCATCCTTGATCACCCGCGCCGCTTCGGCGGACTCGGCCGGCGCGGTGGTCGACCACTCATGGGCGCATTCCGGGCAGATGTACATCCCGTTGTCTTCGTAGGTGAATTCGGACTTGCACTGGGGGCAGTTGGGCAGGGTGCTCACGAGGGGCCTTGTATTCGTTGAAACCGCGGGTGGTCGCGAAGCCCCCGGTATCGCCCCCGCGCAGCGGCATCGAAGGGGGCGGGGAATCAGGCTTGCGAGGAAGGGCGGCATTTTACCCCGCCGACGCCATGGTTTATGCCCGACACGTTGGCCGACCGCCGCCGCAGCCGGGCCGGCAGCCCAGCGCAAGGCATCCGCCACGAAACGACCGCGCAGCGTGACATGCCCTTGCGCAAGCGGCGCGGCAAGCAGCGACAATCTGCCCTTGTACGCACGTCGACTTCTCTTGCCTGGCCAGACCACCGAAACCCTCGCCCAGGCCGAAGCCAAGGTCGCCGGCCTCGGGCAAGGCCTCAGGGCAAGACATCCGGCGCACCGAGAACCGGCAACGCCTGATGCAACTCACCGCCCCGGTGGACGGCACCGTGCAGCAACTCGCGATCCACGCCGAAGGCGGTGTCGAAACCCCGGCCCAAGCGCTGATGGTGATCGTGCCCAAGGAAGGCCAGGCGGAAGTTGAAGCGGTGCTGGAGAACAATGACATCGGATTCGTAAAACCAGGCCAGGTCGCCGAGATCAAGGTCGAAACCTTCCCCTTCACCCGCTACGGGACGATTCCCGGTCAGGTCAATTTCGTAAGTGGCGATGCGATCAAGGACGACAAGCAGGGCTTCATTTTCCAGGCCCGGCTGAAACTCGATCGCAATGCGATTCAGGTGGATGAACGCGCTGTGCCGCTTTCACCCGGTATGGCGGTGAGCGCCGAAATCAAAACCGGGCAGCGGCGGGTGATTGAGTATTTCCTGAGTCCCGTGCTTGGGACGACGAATGAGAGTTTGAAGGAGCGGTGAAGTCTATGAGTATGGCGGATACTAGCACCACGAATTTGGAGTCTGGAACATCGAAAATGCGCAGATCGCAAATGTGGTTGTTCGCACGGAAGCCAGTATTGCTCGCCTTGATTCCGCTCACGCTAATTTCCACAGGCTCTGCCCTTGTTGCTTGCATTAGGTCAGAGAGAGTAAACCACACAAAAGGATCCCCGTCCGTTGGCGTATCTTCAGTCTCAATACTTGTGAAGGGAAGGCTCAATGGCATTCCTGTTGCGATAAAGCGAGATCATCTCAAGTACCCTATTCACTATCTTGGCACATCTGTGTGGGGGTCTGACAATGAGTATTCACGTCGCAAGTCAGATCCGAACGACTCTGAAATAAGCGACTTTACTGTTTATCTCCAATGGCCTTCGCTAGCCCCACGAGGGCCATTCAACGACGCGAGCTATGCAAAAAGCACTACTTCGTTCTCGCCAAGTAGTTGGATATCCATATCAGTTGTAGCGGAACCTGCCCAAGACGCCGCAGCCACCCATCAATCGCTCGCCCTAGAAAATTCCCGGCTATTGCAAAGCCTTATGAATCGCATGGCAAGTGAATCCCACATGCTTTCTGGCGACAAGATGCCGATCCGCCACCCAGATCTCAAGTATTCCGTGTCGCTTGACGAAAAGGCGCATTTTGGTCTTCGTTTCGCAGCGCCTACCGGACGTGGGACCGATACAGCGTGGCTTGGAAACGATTTGTTGTACTGGACGGAAGGTCCCTCAGGGGCGATAGATACGTTAATTAGTTGTGGGAATGGCAAATTGCCAGATCCCACCACCATTCATAGATGCAGGCATCGATTCGTAGTTCCGGAATTTCAGTCTAGCGTCGAGATTGGGTATTCCTCAGATCTTCTTCCGCAGTGGAGAATCATTGAGGTCGCTTCACGTCGCTATTTGTCTTCCATCAAAGCGCACTATTAACATTCAGCAATTTCGCTAGGATGCTACATATATGGGAATGCATATTGTTTCAAAGGACATTAGTGATGCAGAGACGCTATTGAATCAGGGGCGCCTGAGCGATATGTATTCTTTGCTCGCAAGCAAAGGGGATCGCTATGCTGAGCTTGCCAACGGAGTGGCAAAAGGGGATACGCTCGCAGGGCAGACGGCATTGAATTGCATGAAGCAGACAGCCTGGTAGGGCGGCTCCGCCGCAGGCGTACCCGCGCGGAGAAAACGGTTGCAAATTCGTGACCCGTTGAATTGCGGGTTACGCCTTTGGCTAACACGCAATTCAACTACGCTGTCACGTTCATTTTTTCGGAGCCATCGCGATGGCGCGGTATCGGCGTGCAAACGTGGCGGGTGGGTCGTACTTCTTCACGGTGGTGACGGAGCGGCGGCAGGCGATTCTGACCGACGCCGCGATACGCGAGGCGCTGCGGGCGGCAATTGAAACGGTGCGGGTAAGGCGCCCCTTCCGGATCGATGGCTGGGTGTTGTTGCCGGACCACCAGCATACGATCTGGACGCTGCCGGAGGGCGATGCTGACTTTGCAACCCGTTGGCGCCTGATCAAATCACACGTTACCCGTGCCTGCGGCGGCGCGTACTTCCGCTCCGCGTGGCTCACCGATCGCCGAGCCAAAAAGGCCTGCGGGACACTCTGGCAACACCGTTACTGGGAACATCTGTTGCGCGACGAGGCGGATCGTCGTCACCCCCTGGATTACCTGCACTGGAACCCGGTCAAACACGGACGGGTAAAGCAGGTTGCCGACTGGCCCTGGTCGTCGTTTCACCGCCATGTGGCGCTGGGCAACTATCCGTTGGATTGGGGTGTGGCTGTACCCCTCTAGCCCCACGTTCAATCGCGAGGCGCGCCCGGTGTCGAAGCTAGGGGTTGCGTCATTCCACAAGGCAATCCAGCGCCGCCCAACGCGGCGTAGCCCAGCGCCGGGCGGCTCCGCTACCATGCGCGCTGCTTAGCACTCGACCTCCACGCCATGAGCTTTACGCTGACTGTCTGGGCTCAGCCCGAGAATCTGCCCCTGCCTACCGATGTGATGCAGGCGCAAGCCCAGCTCGATGCAGTGCAGGAGACACCGGGCACGCAGCCCGAACCTCGCTTCCTTGCACTGGCGCGCGCGCTCGATGCCCGCTTTCCGAACACCGAAGACGGTGACGGCGACATGTACGACCATGGGCTGGAGATCCTCGAGCAGCGCCCGGATAACGACCGCTACTACAACATCGGCCTGTGGGCGCGCGACGACAGCTTCGAGGTGGGCTTCAATCACCTGGTGGTGCAGGCCAACGACCTTGGCCTGCATGTGATGGATGGCCAGAACGGCGCGGTGTATCTGGCCAACGGCGAGGTGCTGGCCTTCGGTGCCCATTCACGCACCGCGAGGCTGGACGACGCGCTCTCGCGCAAGGATTGGGCGGCCGCGTGGGGCGAGTGTCGTCGCCTCGCGCCGCGCAAAGAAGCCGAGGCGTGGGTGGTGTGGGGGGTGATGGTGACGCAGGGCCGCATGGCGCCGGCACACCCCGCGCTGGGGGCTGCGCTGGCCCAGTTCAGCGGTGTCGATGCGACCAAGGATCGGCGCGTCGAGTGGTGCCTGAAGAAGGTGCCGCCGGCCCTCGAGGCAGAACGGGCGCGCCTGCTCGCCGGCCTGCGCGCGGCGGCCGATGTGCTGGCCTATGTCGACGCCGAATTGCAGCGCGCGCCGGCACCTGCGGCAGTGGGTGGTGGCGCTGCGCCGACCACACCGCCCGATGCCGCCACCGCAGCCGCCGCGACCGCGATGGGCATCGACCCCGCGCTGGTGGCACGGGCCGAGGCGGGCAGCGCGCAGGCGCAATGCAAGCTGGCGATCGATTTCCTGCACGCGAAGGAAGCGGCGGTGCCGGGCTCGGGCAAGCTCGCGCTGCTGTGGCTCGAACGATCCGCCGCGCAGGGGCAAAGCCTTGCGCAGGCCTTGCTCGGCGAAGGCTTGCTGCGCGGCTGGCGCGGCTTTCCGATCGACATGGAGCGCGGCATCGCCTTGCTGGAAGCTGCAGCGGCCGCGGACGATGTCGATGGCCTCAACTACCTCGCCCAGTTCCTCTACGAAAAGAGCGTGCGCCGCCCGCCAGGCGCAGACAGGATCGAGAAGCGTAGCGACCCGACCAGCCAGCGCAACCAGGCCCGCGTGCCGGAACTGTTGATGCGTGCAGCCGCGCTGGGTAGCCCGCGCGCACTGTTCTGGCTTGCGGTGCGCCTGTACGACGAAATCGGTACGCCGCGCGACGACATTGCCGCCAAGGCGGTGATGCAACTCGCGCGCACCCGCGCCGCCAAGGTCTGCGCGGAACATCCGGGCTTGCTTCCGGTGCTCACCCCCACGCCGGGCGAATCCGCCGAAGTGCTTGCGCTGGCGCGCGAGCTGGGCGCCGACATCAAGCAACTCCCCGCGCTGCTCAAGGCACGCCTTGCCGCGCGCACCCCGGCGCCAGCGCCGGTCCTTACGTTGCGGGCAACGTCCAGGTCGATGCCCGCGTCGGCGGCACAATCCGAATCGGATCTTGAGGATGAGCCCGACGATGCGCCCCGCCGCGCCCTGCACGGGGGCCATGTCGCGCTTGTGATCGGCGCGCTCAGCCTTGCCGTGCTGTTGACGCTTGCACCATCAGTGGGGCGCGGCGGCCTCAAGGTGCTCATGCTCTTGGTGAGCCTTATCGGCGCCTGGGGCGTCTGGCGCAGCACCGCGGACCTTGCCTGGGATGAAGCCAAACGCGCCTTCCTCGCCGTGCTCGCGCTGATCCCCGGCATCGGTTTCATTGTCTGCATTGCAGTGCTGTTGCGGGTGGTGAGGGGGGCGTGATGGCGTGCGCAGCATTCGTGTCCCGGAGGCGCGGAGTCAAGCTGCAAGCGCTTGCGCCGGGTTGGGCAGCGCCCGAGCCTTAGCCGAGCCGTCGGCGTGGTGTACGTTGGCCACGCCGCCACCGGAAACGCTCAGCTGCCAAAAAGTATGAAGGGCGCCCAGAAGAGCGGAGTCTTCAATGTCGGGTCGCGCAGCATCGTGCGTTGTACCGCGGTCAGCGCCTCGCCGGGTCTAACGCCTTTTGCGAGGTGCTGATAGAGCGCTGTCATCATCCACGCAGTGGCATCGTCGTTGACGGGCCACAGGCTGGCAATCAGGTTGCGATTGCCGGCTACCGCCAGGGCCCAGGGCAGGCCCAGCGGGCCCGCGCCGATGCGGTTCTGGCTCACCGCGCTGTTGCACGCCGAGAGCACTACCAGATCGGTATTCAGGTTCATCTGCAGCATTTCGCCGGCGGTGAGCAAGCCGTCGTATTCCGGCGTGGCGGCGGGCAGATCCAGCACGATTGCACTGCGGAGCGGGTCGTCGGCATCAAGGTAGCCATGGGCGGCCAGATGCAGGACGCGACTCGACGCAAGCGCCCCTTGCCTGTCCAGCTGCCGCAACTGCATTTCGCTCGCGCGTGCTTGTTCGAAACGGCGTGCGCTCGGGATGATCCTGGCAATGGCGTCGATTTCCTGCGCCGTGCCGGGCAGATCCGGCCAGATGAGCGTGGCGCCCGGATCATGTGCGTCGCCACTGCTCATCCGGGTCGCGCGGGATTCGTAGCGCGCGTTACCGATGAGGATGGTGGCGTCGCGCGCTGGCGCCGGTGGTCGCGCCCTTTGCATCAGCCACAGGCTCGCATTTGGCGTGAATGCCAGTTCGTAGCGCTCCACCAGGTAACTGCGCTGGTATGGCAGCGCAGCAAACGGAAGCTGCGACAGCGGGCCATCGGGCGAGATGATCAGACGCTTGCCTGTGAGCCAGGGCAGCAAGGGGTCGATCAATCGCGTGCGAAGCCGATCGCCAGACGCGCGTAGCGACTCGGCCGACCACGCGAGCGGCCGTTTCGCGCCGCGCTCTACGCCGGCCGCCCGCGCGCTGCTCGGCGTGGCCGAACCGCCCGACAGCCATAGCCGGAACTGGAATACCAGGTCGTCCAGCACATCGATCTGTCCCAGATCCTTGAAGTGCACCTCGTTCCTGCTGAGCACGAAGGCGGCAAGATGCGCTTGCTTGTTCGAGGACGAGGCGAGCCCGTACTCTCCGGCCGCATCGCGATCTGCCAGCACCAGATAGCTGATCCAAACCTCGTCCGGCGCCAGAGCGGCCTGGACCTTGGCTTGGGCGGGCACCGGAGGCTCAAGCATGCTCGCCAGGCGCGGGGAGGCGGCTACGGCCGCTTCGCGCACCTGGGCAAATGCCTGCCGTGCAGCGATCACACGGGCCTGGGCGCGTGCATGGTCCGCGCTGCCCGCCTGCAGCTTCGCCCGCTCGCGCTCGGCGGCTTCCACCTGTTGCCATGCTGACTTGAGTGCCTGGGCCTGCCGGTCGCTGACCACCGATTGTTGCAAGGCGAGGCTCTGGGCGACGCGGGTCGTGAGCAGGCTGGCCTTGTTTTGCTCGAGCACGCGAAAGCCTTCGGCGACGTCGCCGATTTCGGCGCGCATGCCGGCGAGCATGCGCAGGTAGTAGGCGAAGCCGGCATAGGCTTGCGCTTGCTGCCGATCATCCAGCCCGACCAGCTGGCGGGCCCGACCGGCGAGCTGCTCGATCGTGCGCATGCGGCGTTCGCGTTCCTCCGGCGTCAGCGGCGCGCCCGGCTTCGTCAGCGCCGAGAGTTCACCGGCGACCCTTATCAGCAGCGACGGTATGTCGTCGGCATCGTCGTTGGCGGTGATCACGCCGGCCTTCGCCATCAGATCGCCCACCGCAGGCGCATTCGCCTTGCCCTGCAAGGTCGCCGCCATCTGTTGCACAAGTTCGTAGCGCTCGTTGGCTTGCTGGGTGGTCTTGGCGCTCGCCAAAGCTTCATTCATGACGGCTGCCATGTCAGCCTCAGAACCGCTCGCCATGGCTGCGATCAACTTCAATTTGAGCTCAACCGGGCGTGCGCGTTCCTGGCCGGGTTCGCCCATCGCCTGCGCTGCGGCGAGCGCCTTGCGCAAGCCTTTTTCTGCGCCTTTGACGTCACCGAGATCAAATTGCATGTCGGCCCAGTCCTGCCAGCATCCAAACGTTGTCGCGTGCGCGATCCCAAGCACCCGCTCGGCGTTGGCGACACAGAGCTCCAGCATGCGCCGCTGGTCGGCGGGGCGTTTGGCCTCGGCATAGCGGCTAGCGAGGTAGTACAGCCACTCCACGCTATTGCTGTTGCTCAGGTCTGCGAAGTCCTGTGTGCCATCCTGAAGACAGGCCTCCAGCTCCTCCGTGGAGATCGGGAGCTTCTGCGTCCAGCGTCGTGCGCAATCGTCGAGGCGCCTTTGCCGGGCGGCATCGGGCGGCGGACTCGGGCTGTTTTCCTGCGGCGCCTGCGCCTGTGCGCAGACGATCGAGTAGGCGGAATCCGGATTCTTGACCTTCGGTATCGCGGCATGCGCCGCCGGGTACTGCCAGCGACAGGCGGCGGTAAAGTCGATGAGCTGTCGGGTTTCGCCGCGCACGCATTGCCAGTTGTTGCGGGCGGCATCCTCGCCCTGGGCGGGGCGCTGCAGTCCGGCTTGCGCGTCGGGCATCAGGTGTTTGCAGTAGCCATCCAGGTTCAGTCCGCCCAGTTCAAGCAGGGTGGGCTCGCTGGCCAGGGTGGGCGTGGCCGCCAATACGGCAGTGAGCAGGAACAGCCTGAGAGGCAAAGCAATGTGCATGACAGAGGCTCCCGTCGAAATCCGCCGCACAGTGCGGCGATCAGGGTCTGGCTTGGTGCTGCGACATGCGGCACTCACCGGGTGGATGATGCTGCCGATGGCGAGGCCCCCGTGTGATCGTCTGTACGGTGCGCGCGCCGCTGTGCGGCACCGGTCGTCGGTTCGGTGCGTGGTCAGCGCGATGCAGGCGGATGGTCTCTCGATCATTCTGCGGCAATGGCCAAGGGGCCGGTAGTGTCCGCGATCGTGCGGATCAGGCGGCCGGTTTCTTGCGCGGAGGCAGCGGGGCGGGGCTCGCGGTCATGATGTCCGGATCGAACAGGCGCAAGTAGCTGCGCGCCTCGGCCTCGGTGCGGGCGCGGAGCCAGCCCGGGTAATCGTCGGGGTCGAGCACGACGACGCTGCGCTTTTCGTCGCCGGGTTTGTGGAACTGACGCATGAAGGGGTGTTCGTCGGCGTTCACGGTGAGCATCGAGAACGACCAGTGCGCAGGCCCTTCATCGTTCATGCGGCGTTCCCACAGCCCCGCGAGGGCGAAGGGTTCGCCGTCGGCGCGTTCGATGCGCCAGCGCACCGCCTTGCCGCTCTCGTAGTTCGGCTCGTACAGGCAGTCGACCGGGATCAGGCCGAACTGGCGCTGCTTCCACGCGTTGCGAAAACTGGGCTTTTCGGCGACGGTTTCCGATCGGGCGTTGTAGGTCATGCGCGAGAGCCTGGCCGGGTCGCCCCAATGCGGCACCAGGCCGAACATGCCGGGCAGCCATTCGTGCGGCAGGATGTTGGCCAGAAAGGGCGCCACGCCGCCCGGAAAGGCTTCGCGGTAGTCGGTCGAGTCCTCGCGGATCGCAAGGCTCAGCGCGATGCGGGCGAGTTTTTCAAGCTTGGCCGGGGTGTAGTTTGCGCACATGGTGAAAATTGTGCCCGTCGCACGCGCTCGGCGAAACCGTAAATGCTTGCAGCACGGTGTGCTTCAGCTTCGCTCTTCCGCTTGCGGGCGTTCCGCCGGCACCAGGTGCGCCAGCACGAAGGCAACGGAAGTCGGCAGCGCCGAATACCAGCGGAAGGTGGGAGCGAACCACGGGTGGTTTTCGGGCAGCATGAAGTGGCGCAGGGTTTCGCGCGTCATCACGGCCGCAAAGGCGGTGTGGCCCCGCACCGGGTCAGAGACACAGCTCAGGCGGCCGGAGCGCTGCAGCGCTTCCAGATCGAGGCGCGCGAGGCAGATCGGCACCAGTTCGTAGCGCAGGCCGCGCTGGTCCAGCGCCAGCAGTCGCACTTCCATGTCGCCGCTGGCGTCGAAATCGCTGTGAGTGCCGGCGATGCGGCGGGCGAACTCGCGTTTCATGGCGATGGCGTCGTCGACCGCGCGCGGCGAGGGTTCGCCACTCAGCAGCCGGGTGAAGGCACTGCGCGGCGCAAGGCCGGCGCGCAGCTTGGCGAGGCTGGCCTCGTCCCAGGCCAGGTAGCGCCAGGCGTCGTCGCGGTCTCGGGCGCGCAGGGTCTGGCGACAGGCGATGGCGGCGCAGAGCCCGGCGACGATCAACAGGGTGAGCAGGGCGAGGGTCAGTCCCAGTGCGGGCATCGGGCAGGGGCGGGTGCAAAGCCGCCACTATATCGCCTGCATGGCGCTGCCAAGCCGCGGTTGACCGCTCAGCGGATCGCCCAGCCGCCGCAGACCGGAAAGACCTGGCCGACGAAGCAGTCGGCGGCATCGCTGCAAAGGTAGGCGGCGAAGGCGGCGTCTTCGCCGGCGCTGACGAGGCGGCCGAGCGGCACTTCACGTTTGAGCCGATCGTGGAAGCGCGGATCTTGCTGGACGGCTGGCGGGAAGTAAGTCGGGTTGTCGACGAAGTTCTGTGCGATGGCGTTGACCTGGATGTTGCGCGGCGCCAGTTCAACGCCGATCGCCTGCACATAGGCGAGCTGGGCGCCTCGCGCCGCGCTGTAGGTGGAGGCCCGGCGCATGCCGCGCAGCGCGGCGGCACTGCCCATGACGAGGATCTTGCCGCCGCCACGCGCCAGCATGCCGGGCACCACCGCCCGCACCAGTCGCGGCAACGGGTCGACCAGGGCGGCGAAGGTGCTGCGCCACTCGTCGTCGCCGACATCGACCGCGGGTGTCGAGGGTGCCGCGATGGCGAGATTGGCGACCAGCACGTCCACCGGACCCGCCGCCGCGATGACCTCGCCCGCAGCCTCGGGGGCGGAAAGCGCCGCGGTGCTGGCGATGAGCGTGGCGCCCTGTGCGGCAAACGCCTCGCACAGCGCCGGGCCCATGAAGTCACCGGCCTGGGTGACGAGAATGCGCTTGCCTTCGAGCATGCGGGACATGGTTTGGCCTCCCTGTCAGCAGTGGGCACTTTAGCGCAGGCTCGTGGTGCAGGGCGGCGGCGCAAGCGACGCACGCTGATGGCGGATGAGGCTATCCAGCGGCGCTGTCCAGCCGTTACGATCACGCCGCTCCGATGACCAACACGCGGCCCGACGAGGATCACGCATGGTGCAGCTCGATATCTACGGAACCCTGGTTGCGGCCTCGCTGGTCTTGCTCACCGGCCGCCTGCTGGTGGGCAGGATCGCAGTACTCAAGACCTACACGATTCCCGAGCCGGTGGCGGGTGGCCTGCTGGTGGCGCTGGCACTGCTCGCGGCACACGCCACCACCGGTTTCCAGATGCGATTCGATACCGGGCTGCAGGCGCCGATGATGCTGACCTTCTTTGCCTGCATCGGGCTCAACGCCGATCTGGCGAGCCTGCGCCACGGTGGTCGCCGGCTGCTGGTGCTACTCGGTGTGGTGCTGGGGCTGCTGGCGATGCAGAACCTGCTCGGGATGGGGCTGGCAAAGCTGCTGGGGCTCGATCCGCTGATCGGGCTGCTGGCAGGGTCGATCACCCTTTCGGGCGGTCACGGTACCGGGGCGGCATGGGGGGCCGTGTTTGCCGAACGCTACGGCTTGGCTTCGATGACCGAACTGGCGATGGCCTGCGCGACCTTCGGGCTGGTGCTGGGTGGTTTGCTGGGCGGGCCGGTTGCGCGCTACCTGACTTCGGGTCTTCGCTTGCCTGGCCAGCGCGGGGCGGGGGATGCGTCGCCGACCGCGTTCGAAGCGCCGGATACGGTGCGTTTGATCACCGCGCCCGCGATGATCGAAACGCTGGCCCTGATCGCCTGCTGCCTGATGGGCGGGCATGCGATTGCGGGCGCGCTCAAGGGTACGGCGTTCGAGTTGCCGGTGTTCGTGTGCACCCTGTTTGTCGGCGTGATCCTGCGCAACGGTCTGGCGGCACTCGGGCTCTACCAGGTCTTCGAGCGCGCAGTGTCGGTGCTGGGCAACGTTGCGCTGGCGCTGTTCCTGGCCATGGCGCTGATGTCGCTGCGCCTGTGGGAGCTCTCCGCGCTGGCCTTGCCGATGCTGGTGATCCTGCTCAGCCAGGCGGCGCTGATGGCGGCCTACGCGATCTTCGTCACCTTCCGGGTCATGGGGCACAATTACGACGCGGCCGTGGTCGCGGCTGGGCATTGCGGATTCGGCCTGGGCGCGACCCCGACCGCGATTGCCAACATGCAGGCGGTGACTGATCGCTTCGGCCCTTCGCAGGTGGCGTTTCTGATCGTGCCAATGGTGGGCGCCTTCTTCATCGACATCGCCAACGCGCTGGTGATCAAGGGCTTTCTGCTGGTCGTGGATCTGATCCGCTGACACGTGTTGGCGCCGGCCGCGTCGCCCAAGGGCAGCGCGGATGCGTGCCAACCTGACATCGCCGGCGGCGCTGCGTCCAAGCGGTATTCCAACACCAGCGAGGAATGCCGCGCCCATGTGCCACCCGCCCGTTCGCATCATTTCCGCCATCCTGCTGCTTGCGGCGAGCGTCGCGCAGGCTGACAACTTCGATTACTGCTACGACGCCAAGCGCGGGCTCGACGAGGCGTGCTATGCCCGCAAGGAATATGAGACCCGCCGCTACCGCGCCGAGGCCGATCGGCTGGAACGGCGCGAGGCCCGGCGTCGCGCGTACGACTACTCCCCGCCGCCCTGCAACACCTGGTACTGGGATCCGGTGAGCGGGCAGAACCAGTGCGCCTGGGTGCCGGTGCCGATTCCACCACGGCCGGTGTATGTGTTGCCGGGGATGCGCTGACCGCACGGTTCGGGCAGATCACACGCAAGCGGCGTGCGCGTCATGGGTAGGTGGAAGATGGCTGGGTTATGATGATGGAATAGCCTTTCGACCCCCCCCCCATTGTGGAACCTAGCCATGACGCCCCTGATTCGCGCCCTGAGTGTTGTGTTGGCCATGTTGTCGCTTGTTTCCTGCGGAGGGGGCGGCGGTAGTGGTGGCAACGGCGGCGGGGGTGGCGGAGGTGGCGGAGGTGGCGGAGGAGGCGGCGGCGTCACGGCGCCGGCCACGCCAACCGGCTTGACGGCCGCGGCGGGCGACACGCAGGTGTCTCTGAGCTGGTCCGCGAGTAGCGGCACGACGACCTATCACGTCAAGCGCGGCAGCGCGGCGGCGGGGCCCTTCACCGAAATCGCGGCGCCGACCAACCCTGCTTATACCGATACCGGCCGCAGCAACGGGGTGACGTACTACTACGTGGTCAGTGCGTCGAATGCCGGCGGCGAAAGTGCGAATTCGCCTGACGTGTGGGCGACGCCGGTCGCCAGCGTGGCGGCCGTGCCGACCGGTCTGGTCGCAGTCGGCGCCGACACGCAGGTGTCACTGAGTTGGTCCGCGAGCAGCGGCACGACGACCTATCACGTCAAGCGCGGCAGCACGGCGGAGGGGCCCTTCACCGAAATCGCGGCGCCGACCAACCCTGCTTATACCGATACCGGCTGCAGCAACGGGGTGACGTACTACTACGTGGTCAGTGCGTCGAATGCCGGCGGTGAAAGTGCGAATTCGCCCGCCGTGTGGGCGACGCCGGTCGCCGGCGTGGCGGCCGCGCCGACCGGTCTGGTCGCAGTCGGTGCCGACACGCAGGTGTCACTGAGCTGGTCCGCCAGCAGCGGCGCGGCGGCCTATCACGTCAAGCGCGGCAGCGCGGCGGCGGGGCCCTTCACCGAAATCGCGGCGCCGACCAACCCTGCTTATACCGATACCGGCCGCAGCAACGGGGTGACGTACTACTACGTGGTCAGTGCGTCGAATGCCGGCGGCGAAAGTGCGAATTCGCCAGCCGTGTGGGCGACGCCGGTCGCCGGCGTGGCGGCCGCGCCGACCGGTCTGGTCGCAGTCGGTGCGGACACGCAGGTGTCACTGAGCTGGTCCGCCAGCAGCGGCGCGACGGCCTATCACGTCAAGCGCGGCAGCGCGGCGGCGGGGCCCTTCACCGAAATCGCGGCGCCGACCAACCCTGCTTATACCGATACCGGCCGCATCAACGGGGTGACGTACTACTACGTGGTCAGTGCGTCGAATGCCGGCGGTGAAAGTGCGAATTCGCCAGTTGTGTGGGCGACGCCTGTCGCCAGCGTGGCGGCCGCGCCGACCGGTCTGGTCGCGGTCGGTGCGGACACGCAGGTGTCGCTGAGCTGGAACGCGGTGGGGGGGGCGACGCTGTACACGATCAAGCGTGCCACGACCGCGGGCGGGCCGTACGGTAACGCAGGCACGGCGACCACGACGCGTTACACCGACACCGGGCGCAGCAACGGCACTGCCTACTTCTACGTGGTCACCGCCACCACCGCGGCCGGCGAGTCGGCCGCGTCCGCCGAAGTGTCGGCGACCCCGAGCTCGTCGCTGCCGGTATTGCCGGCGAACGATCCGACGAAGAACTACATCGGCATGAACACCTGGTTCCTCAGCGACTGGGATGGCGGCAACGCCTTTGTGGATGCGATGAAGCAGGCGCGACCCTGGCAGGACGGTGCGAACTGGAACAACCCGGTGGCGGGCGTCGATGCGCTGGGGTGGCCCACCGCCGATGCCTCGACGGTAATCATGACCGGCACGCCGGCCGACATCAACGGTACGTATAAACTGGTCTTCAACGGCCAGGCCGATGTCTCGCTGATGTGGGCTGCCGGTAGCGTAAGCAAAAAGGTGTATGACGCTGCGAGCAACACCACAACGGCAGATGTGACCTACAACGTCACGGTCAGCGGCAGCGTCGGGCTGGTGTTCCGCAACACACACCGCACTGCATCGAGTGCGGTCAACACCGGTTTCACCAACGCCCGCCTTTACCGGCCGGGCTATGCGACCGATGGCAGCCAGGTGTTCACTACGCCCTACCTCGCCGCGATGAGCAAGACCAGCGTCGTGCGGATGATGGACTGGACGGCGACCAACGCGAACCTCGTGCAGCACTGGGCCGATCGCCGTACGCCGCTGCATATGTCGAAGGACGGCAAGCCCTACACCGGCCCCGGTGGCGCATCCTGGCCGACCTCGTCGACCGGCGTGGCGCTGGAGCACCAGATCCAGCTCTGCAACGCGCTGCACGCCGACTGCTGGATCAACGTCCCGGTCGTGGCTGATGACGACTTCGTCACCAAGATGGCGCTGGCGTTGCGCTACGGCACCGACGGCACCAACCCCTACACCAGCCGCCAGACCAATCCGGTGTATCCGCCGCTCGACCCGAGCCTGCGCATCTACATCGAATACGCCAACGAGATCTGGAACTCGGCTGGCGGTTTCGACAACTTCGGTGTGATCCAGGACATCGTCGGTGTGCTGCCGGCCGGTCACCCGCTGCTGACGCCCGCCGAGAGCAGCATCTGGTTCAAGATGTGGCGCTATCCGGCCTATCGCATGGCGGCGATCAGCGACATCTTCCGCGGCGTCTATGGCGACGCATCGATGATGAACCGCGTGCGCCCGGTGCTGATGACCCAGCAGGGCGACGGGCAGCTGACCCTGAGCCAGGCGCTCAATTGGCTCGACGCCTACGCCCATCGCAAGGCGCCGGCTCGCGAGGTACGCAGCTACCTCTACGGCGCAGGTGGTTCGGGCTATTACAACGTGAACAGTTCGCCGGTGCCGCCGGCAGACCAGGGCAACGCCGATCTCTTCTTCGCCCCCGGCAATTACCCTGCCACGCAGAACATCAAGGGCATGGCGGTGGATGCGGTGTGGGCCACCAACTTCGGGCTCAAGCGGATCGCCTACGAAGGCGGGCAAAGCCTCGATAACTACTCCGACGCCAATGCCCGCCTGATCAACGCTGATCCGCGCATGCAGGACATGGTGGTGAAAACGCACGATGCGTGGTCCGGCGTCGGCGGCGACCTGCTGGTGTATTACACCGTGCGCGGGGCCCCGCCGTGGGAATTCACGCCCGACATCCGCATCACCAACACGCCGAAATTCAAGGGGCTCGACCAGCTGCGGGCGCAGCCACGCGCGGCGGTGACGCTGGGGCAGGCGCTGCCGGGCACTATTGTCGCGACCGACCAGGCGGCTTACCGCATCCGCACTGGCTACGACTACAACACGACCTGCGATGCCTTGCCTTGCGTGGGCGGCAACGACGCGGGCGAGTGGATCGCGTTGCCTGCACATGCCAGCAGCGCCTTCACCGGCAAACTGGTCGTCGCCGGCATCGCAAATACCGCGACCACCGCCAATGTGTGGATCAACGGGGTGAAGAAGGGGCAGGTGGTGATCGCGGCCGGCAGTCACCTCACCAACAGCAGCCCCTTGAGCGTGGCGATTCCGGCCGGTTTGGTAGTGGTGCGGATCGAGATTGTCAGCGGCGGCATCAACCTGCAGTCGGTGTCGATCAATTGAGGCCGGGCGGCGCGCGATCAGGCACGCCGACTGCCTTCAAGGCTGGCCGAGCGACACCGGCACGCCGTACTGTACGAAGGCGGCCCAGATGCGCGGGTCGCGATTGCGCTGGCCGTGTGTGCCGGCAGCGAATTCACGCTTGGTCGCGTTGAGTGCGGCGACGAGGTCCAGCCCCTCACGCGCATGCTTCATGAACGTGGGCATGAACAGCGCGGCGCCGGCGTCATCCACTGGCCATAGCGACATCACGGTGTTGGTGTTTCCAGCCAGCATGAAGGCGTAGGGCAGGCCCATCACACCCTCGCCGGACTGGCTGCGGCCGAGCCCGGTGTCGCAGGCTGAGAGCAGCACCAGATCGGACCTCAGCCGCAGCGTTGCGATGTCACTGTCGAGCAGGTAGGCCTGCTGCATGCCTTGCCGGGTGGATAGCACCAGTGCGCTGCGCTGGTCGTCGGCGAAGCCGTGCGTGGCGAAGTGCAGCACGCGGAAGTCGCGGATCTCGCCCTTCGCATCCAGGCCGAGGAAGCGCTTGCGCGAGGCATCGCTGCCGCGCAATGTGCTCGATGTGCTGAACAGCGGCGCCAGTGCGTCGGCTTCGCGTCGCGTGCCCGGCAGTGGATTCCAGCGCAGCGCGGCCATCCAGTCCGGCAGGGCGCCTTCATCGCCCACCGGGCGCGCGTAGTCGGGGTCGGCAACCGACAGCAAGGCGGGCTGGGCGGCGCGCGATTGCGCCGCGCGGCGGCTCAGTTCTGCATGCACCGCAAGCGATTGCACATAGGCGACGTCGATCATCTCGAGCACCTGCCGGTCACCAGCCCACAGGGTTTCGAAGGGCAGGAAGGCGAGCGGGCCATCGGGGCTGATCGTCAGGCGTTTCCCGCCACCCCATTCGGCCTGCATCGGCGCCAGCAACACCGCATACAGCGCTTCGCCGATCTCCCTGATCGATTGCACGCGAATGCCTCCTTGCGGCGCTATCGCTTGCACTGCGTAGCTGCCGTCTGCCATGCGCCAGACCGGCATGCCCTTGAGGCGCAGGCCATCGCCCGAATCGGGCTGCGCGTCTGCCCGGCGCGCGCCGCGGCTTGCTGTGCTGCCCGCCATCAAGAGCTCGCGATACAGCGCAATGCTTGCCTCCTGGGCGGCGCTGAGCGCGATGTAGCGGCTGCGCAGGCTGTGCCGGGTCGGGCCGTTCGCGGCATCGGTCCTGGTTGACGCGAGGCTGGCGACGTAGCCGCCGGGAACTTGCAGCCAGCTCAGGTAGGCTTCGTCGGCGCCGAGCGAGTCGGTCTCAGTCTTCAGGAATGCGTTTTGCGTGCTGGTGTCGAGCGTGTTGAGCGCGCCGATGCCGAGTGAGCCGAGCCAGGCCTTTTCCTTGTCGTTGCCGTAGAGCTTGCGTGTTGCGAGGGTCTCGAGTCGGCGCAGATCGGCCAGCGACACCAGTTGTTCGCACAAGGGCATGGCCTGTTGCTGCAAGCTGAAACGCCAGTCGCCCTGCGCCGGCCGGCTGACGGATGCCAGATTGGCGCGGCATTGCTCCGCCTGCGCAAGCTGCGCCGCATGCTCCGCATCGGCTTGCGCGTCGTGAACGTCGGCGAGCTGGCTTGCGAGGCTCTCCAGCCGCAGGCGGCGCAGCAGCGTCTGGGCGCGCAGGCCCTCGACCTGCGCGATCGGTAGCGCGATGCCCAGCTCGGTCGATACGCGGGCGACGGTACGGTGCAGGGCGTCGAAGCGGTTGTAGTTGGCCTGCGTTGAGACCGATGCCTGGCGATTTGCACCCGCGCTCACCAGCAAGGTCTGCTGCAGGCTGCGGAGCAGCGCGAAGCCTTGTGACTTGAGCGTCGGCACGCGTATCTGAGCCATGGCTGTCGCCCATGCCATCTGCAGATCCGCTTCCAGCATCGTGTCTTCGGGATGGTCGAAGCGTCGCTGCTGCGCGCTGCCGATGGCGGCGATCCTGGTCAGGTCCTTGCCGGTGAGGGTCAGCAGTTGGCGCAGCTGCTCAAGACGGGAGCGCAGGCAAAGGCCGGTCGCTTCGCAGCTTGCAATGCCAAGCGTGAGTGTCTGGCGCAGCGCGGCCAGCGCTGTCTCGCCCGGTGCCGGCGCTTGCAGGCTATCGCTGGCGTATTCGAACAATGCTTGCGTATAGGGGCAACTGTCCGCAATCAGCGCGCGCAGGCGTTTGTTCGTGTCGCTGGCGTTTCCGCCCTCGACACGCTGGCGTCCGATGTCGATGCGCAGTTGTTCGCTGCGGGCGGGGCAACTGGTTTGCGCTGGCTGCGCGGCGATCATCGTGTCCCATGCGCGGGCGGCGTCGCCATCGTCCAGTCGCCACGACAAACGCGACATATGGCTCGCGGCGACCAGCGGAAAGGGCGCGTCGGGCGTCTGCAACGCCGTGAAGATCGCGCTGAGCCAGCCGGTGCGGGCGCCGTCCAGTTCCGAGGTGGCCTCGAAGTGGCGTGCCGACATCCATGCGGGCAGCTCGGGCAGATCGGCGAGCGTTGACGCCGAAGGCTGTTCCCCCCGGCTTTGCAACCAGCCGAGATATTGAGTGCGTTGGTTCTGGTATCGGTTGAAGTAGTAAACGAAGGGCGCATCGCGCCCGAGCTGCGCCCACAGTGCAGCCGCGTGGTGGGCTCGCTGCGAGAGTCCGCATGCGCCAAAGGCGGTGTCGGGCGGGGTCTGAGTGCACAGATCCGAGATGGCACTCACCGTGGCAGCACCAACCAGCGAATAGGCCGCATCACCGGCTTCGCGCAGTCCGCGGTCCATCGACTTGATCTGCGCGGCGATCAACGGGGAGCAGGCTTCACGCTGAGCTGCGCAGGCTTCTTCGAAGCGGCGTGTCCGCTCGCTCCAGTGGCGCGTGATGATCTCGTTCTTCGCATTGGCTTCGAGCCAGCGCATCGAATGTGCATCCGGCAGCACGGCTTCGTAATCGGTCAGCGCGTCGCGCAGCAACCGCGGCAAATCGCCCTGTGCCTGCGTGGCCGACGCGAGCGGAATGTGCGGCAAGGCGTCCGCGGCGATTGCGGCCTGCGCCAGCGCAAGTGCGCAGGCGCAGAGGGCTCGGAGCAGGTGGCAGGAATGCATGGTGACGGGTCAAGGCGTGACGGAGGGAGTATCGCCGCCCCTGCGCCGCCGCGACAACCATGCGCAGAGCCGCCTGATCGCGTTCGGTCGCGAAGCATCGCTGGCTCCATCCGGCAATGGCTGCCACTCGAAGCGCACGGCGTAATCAGCGTAGAACTGGATGGCCTGCCCGAATTTCTCGATGGTGCAACAGGCCTGGCAGCGGAAGGTGGCCGCACGCTGCCCGGATTCCAGGAAGCGCAGCAACTCGCCCCCGAAGTGGGCGGGCGTTTGTGCGTCGAGATCCGCGACGTAGATGCGGGTGTCGAGCTGCGCTGCGTCGCTCAGGAGGCCTTGCGCGAGTACCTCGCCGCCCTGGGCGACGCGGAAAAGAAGGCGTTGGCTGGCGAGCGCCTGCTGCCACTGGTCGGCGCTGAAGCGCGGGATCTGCATGACTTGACCTCATGAATCGGAGCGATGAGGCGTGAGACGCGTGGCGCGCGGTTTTGTCAGGTGAGGGGTAGTGCCTGACAACCGGGCGTCGCACTCGTCTCAGGCTGTGCAGCGCGGTTTGCGTTGCATGAACCCGCCACGGAGATGCGTCATGATCAAGTTTCTGTCACGTTTCAAGAATCAGCTCACGTCCGCCGCGGAGTCCGATCCGCCGACCGTGCTCGCACCGTCGCTGCAAATGCCGGGTTCCCCGTGGGCTGCGGACGGAGACTTCCTGCTTGAGGAACAGGTGACGGTGAGCGGGTTGATGGCGCTGTTCCGCCGCGTGCTGCTGGCTTTCGAGCTCGACGACGACTCGCTGGTCGTGGAGACCGAGAGTGGCCGGGTGCGGGTGATGGTGGATGAAGCGCGCAAGCTGATCGCCTTGCGCACGATCTTCCGCTTTCGCGAACGCAGCGACCCCGCCGCGCGCCTGGTGCTTGCGAACCGGCTGAACGCGGGCCTGATCCTGGTGCGCTTTTCGGTGGTCGACGAGGACGTGCTCTACGCCGACTACAACCTGATCTTCGAACGCGGCCTGCCTGCCTACCAGCTGGTGACGACGATCCGCCGCTTCATCAATGTCGCACGTGGCGGCGTCACCGAGTTCGATACCGAGGATGTGATCGGCTGAGCACTCAAGGCGTTGCGGCGCGCGACTGCGGCAAGACTGCCGAGAGCGGTTTGAAGCGGAAGAAGCGCCCGTGGTCGCCGCGCAGGGCTTCCAGCCAGGTGCGGTTGTCCGGCGGGCCTTTATCAGAGATCACTTCGATGATGTCGGCCACCACCGAGTCGCCGTCGGCGTAGTACGAGTGGCCGAGCAGGTCGGTGGCCACATCGCTGGCGTCAATCGAATCCATGCCCGGCAGCACGATCAGCGGCGACGCGTCGCCCAGCCGCCCGGCCTGATGCACCGTGCGCGAGGCCTTGAGCGCGAGGTCGTTGGACGAGGCGTACAGCGTCACCCGTGAATCGGGTTGCACCAGTGCCGGCGCGATCTGCGTGCGGAAGACCTTGGCGTCGATGTCCGGCGCCATCAGCATGATCTGGCGGAAGCGATCGCGCAGGTCCGGGCGTTCGGTGAACAGGTCGGCCAGCGCGCCGGCAGTGGCGCGGGTGCCCATGCTGTGCGCAATGACGTAGATCGTGTTGACGTCCAGCCGTTCGGCGAGGTCGCGGAAGAACTCGCGCATCAAGGGTTGGCTTCGTGCGACCGCGTCTTCGTCCTGTGCGTAGCCGAGCAAGGAATCCTGCGACGGCCAGCTGTAGAACAACGGCACGCCGAGGAAGCCGATGTCGTAGCTGATCTGCGCGGTGCGCCGGGCCGCGTCGGCGAAACCGGTGTTGTAGCCGTGCACGAACACCAGTGCATGGCGAGAGCCTGCGTCGTTGACTTCGGCGGAGATCTCGTCGAGGAAGTGCTGGCGATCCATCTTGCTGACCGACATCAGCACGACATGCTTTTCCGGGTCCTGGCGGAATTCGAGCAGCCAGGGGTTGGGGCCTTCGAGTTCGCCCATGCGGTGGTCGCGCGGGATGCTGACTTCGGCGCTGCCGTAACTCACCTGACTTGAGAATTGCGTGCCGAAGGCGCGCGCGGGATCGCTGCCGTCGCCTTCCGCACGGTTGGTGCCGAAATGCACCGTGACGCGCTTGTAGTTGGGCTCCTTGCCGCGCATCACCGGCGCTTCTGCTTCGGGGGGCGGTGCGGGCGGTGTCGTCGTGCAGGCGGCGAGCAGCGCGGCGCCGGCGAGCGCAAACGTCTGGATCAGGCGGCGGGGGAGGGCATGAAGCATCATGGTCGGGTCAATCCGGGGGGGGCTCAGCCACCGACGACATCCTTGAGTCCGGTGGCGATCGACGCGAAGGTCGTGCCGGTCGCCATGGCGGCGGCGATCAGCTTCTGCAGCGACTCGATCTTGTGGTGCAGGCGTTCCGGGTCGAGCGCGCCATCGTTCAGGGCTCGCACCGCGCGCACCAGCACTGCATGCTTGCGCAACTCGCCGCGCTGGAGTTCGCCGCGCTGGCGGCCAAGGATCATGCCGGTCGCGAAACTCATCGTGATGCTGGTGGCGTACTGCAGGAATTCCTGCCACTCGCGCGCATTCGACGGCAGCACCGGGGTGTGGTCGATCAGTGCGATGGCCGCGCTCATCAGCAATACCGACAGCAATGCCATTGCGGCCCCGCCGATCAAGACCCGACCGAAGCTGCGCTGGCTGCCGGAGAGCGCGAAGAAGCCGAAGGGCAGGGGTATGAAGAGCGAGGCAACGCGCAACCACAACGTCGGCAGGTCGAGCGCGATGGTGATCGTGAAGTGGGCGAGCAGCAGCAGCAGCAAGGGCGCGACCCACGGCCACCAGCGCCGCGAGACCGCGGCTTCGGCGCCGTCTTTTTGCGGCTCGGCCGACGCGGCCGGCACCCCGTCGAGCCGGGCCTTCTGCTCGGCGACTTCCTGTTCCAGCGCCTCGATGCGGCTCAGCAGCGGTTTGAAGAGGTACAGGTCGCGCGTGCAGTGCGGGCAGGCCAGCGCAGCGGCGTCAATCTCGCTGACGCAGTAGGGGCACTTCATTTGGCGATGTCCAGCTTCAGGAAGGTTTCGGTTTCGCGCCCTTCGCTGTCCGATACGCGCAGCCGTATCGGATGGGTGCCGGGCGGCATGCGCACGTCGGTCAGCGCGATGCCGCTGGCGCTGACGCCGGCGCGGGCGCGCGGCAGCAGGTCGACCGGTGGCGTGCTGAGGTAGGTCATTTCCACCGTCTTCGGATCGATCTTTGCGCCACCGCGCGCCTTGAACGCGATCTTCAGCGTCAGCGGTGTCACCAGTGAGGCCGCGTCCGGCGCCGGTGCCTCCTGGGTCACGCTGGGGCCACGGGTGATGCCGCGCATCTTCGGAATGTCGGCCTTCGGGCGCGCAGCTTCCTCGGCGGTGATCAGGTCCAGCGCGCAGGCGTTTCCGGCAGCCAGGGCGAGGGCAATGGTCAGGAGCAGGCTGCACACAGTCTGGCGGCGCGCCGTGGCGGTCGTCATGTCGGGATCCTCTCGTTACGCGGCAGTGCGCGGGCTGGGGCGAAGCCGAGAATGTAACGTAAGGCCGGCGCGAGCGGCAGCACCAGCGCGGTCGCCGGAATGTGAAGGATTGATTCGCCGGCACAGGTAAAATCGCCGGATGACTTCTGCCGCACCCGCCCCGCACCAGCCCGCCTTTGTTCATCTGCGCATGCATACCGAGTTCTCGATCGAGGACGGTATCGTGCGCATCGACGACGCCATCAAGGCCGCCGCGGCCGATGGCATGCCGGCCCTGGGCATTTCTGACCTTGCCAACCTCTTCGGCATGGTCAAGCACTACAAGGGCTGTCGCGGCGCCGGCATCAAGCCGGTGGCGGCAGTGGACGCCTGGATCACCAACGACGCGGATCGCGAAAAACCCTTCCGCGTGATGCTCATCTGCAAGCACCGCGCGGGCTACGGCCAGTTGTGCGAGCTCGTGACCAAGTCCTTTCTCGACAACCAGCACCGCGGCCGCGCCGAGATGCGCAAGGAATGGTTCGAGAACGGCGCCGCATCGGGCCTGATCTGCCTCTCCGGCGCAATGCTGGGTGATGTGGGGGCCGCGATTGCCGCCGGCAACACCGAGTCGGCCCGCCGCCTGCTGGGCGACTGGTCGCGGCTGTTCCCGGACAGCTTCTACGTCGAGGTGCAGCGTGCCGGCCACCCCGGCACCGAGAGCTACATCCGGCAGGCGGTCGCGCTGGCCGCCGAGCTGGACTTGCCAGTGGTCGCAACGCACCCGATCCAGTTCCTCAAGCGCGATGACTTCAAGGCGCACGAGGCCCGCGTGTGCATCGCGCAGGGCTATGTGCTGGCCGACACCCGCCGGCCCAAGAATTTCACCGAGGAACAGTATTTCAAGACGCAGGCCGAGATGGCCGAGCTGTTTGCGGATCTGCCGGAGGCGCTCACCAACTCGGTCGAGATCGCGCGCCGCTGTTCGCTGACGATCACGCTGGGCAAGAACTTCCTGCCGCAGTTCCCGACGCCCGAAGGCATGACGCTGGACGACTTCCTCGTCGCCGAAGCGAAGAAGGGTCTCGAAGAGCGCCTGATCGAGCTGTATCCCCATCCGGAAGAACGCGAACGCGAGCGACCGCGCTACGAGGCGCGGCTCAAGTTCGAGACCGACACCATCATCCAGATGGGCTTCCCCGGTTACTTCCTGATCGTTGCGGACTTCATCCAGTGGGGCAAGAACAACGGCGTGCCGGTGGGGCCGGGGCGGGGTTCCGGTGCCGGCTCGCTGGTCGCGTATTCGCTGAAGATCACCGACATTGATCCGACCGCCTACGCGCTGCTGTTCGAACGCTTCCTCAACCCCGAGCGGGTGTCGATGCCCGACTTCGACATCGACTTCTGCCAGGACAACCGCTGGCGCGTGATCGAGTATGTGCGCGAGCGCTACGGCAAGGATGCGGTGAGCCAGATTGCCACCTTCGGCACCATGGCCTCGAAGGCGGTGGTGCGGGACGTCGGCCGCGTGCTCGATCTGCCCTACGGCCTGTGCGACCGGCTGTCGAAGGCGATCCCGGTGGTGCAGAACAAGCCGGTCTCGCTCGAAGAAGCGCTGGAGCAGGAGCCTTCGATCAAGGAGATGATGGACGACCCGGGTGACGGCGAATCCATCCGCGAGCTGTGGGAGCTGGCGCTGCCGCTCGAAGGCATGACGCGCGGTGTCGGCATGCACGCCGGGGGCGTGCTGATCGCGCCGGGCAAGCTGACCGACTTCTGTCCGCTGTATATCGCCGATGGCGAAGACGCCTCGCCGGTGTCGCAGTACGACAAGGACGACGTCGAGCAGGTGGGCCTGGTGAAGTTCGACTTCCTCGGCCTGCGCAACCTCACCATCATCAAGCTCGCGCTCGAATACGTCGAGCGCCTGACCGGCGAAAAGGTCGACCTGATGTCGCTGGGTTTCGGCGACCCGGCGGCCTACCAGATCCTGAAAGACGCGAACACCACCGCGATCTTCCAGGTGGAATCGGACGGCATGAAGAAGCTTCTGAAGAAGCTCGGGCCGGACCGTTTCGAAGACATCATCGCTGTGTTGGCGCTCTATCGCCCGGGCCCGCTCGGCTCCGGCATGGTGGACGACTTCATCCTGCGGAAAAAGGGCCAGCAGGCGATCGACTATTACCACCCGGCGCTTGAAGGCTGTCTGTCGCCGACTTACGGCGTGATCGTGTATCAGGAACAGGTGATGCAGATCTCGCAGATCATCGGGGGATACACCCTCGGTGGTGCGGACATGCTGCGCCGGGCGATGGGCAAGAAGAAGCCCGAGGAAATGGCCAAGCACCGCACGACGATTGCGGAAGGGGCCAAGAAACAGGGCTACGACCCGGAACTGGCCGAGCGCCTGTTCGACCTGATGACCAAGTTCGCGGAGTACGGCTTCAACAAGTCGCACACCGCCGCGTATGCAGTCGTCACCTATCACACCGCTTGGCTCAAGGCCCATCACTGCGCGGCCTTCATGGCCGCCACCATGTCGGCGGATATGGACAACACCGACACGGTGAAGATCTTCTTCGAAGACACCGTGGCCAACGGCATCAAGGTGCTGCCGCCCGACGTGAATGCCTCGAACTACCGTTTCGAGCCGACCGACGCGAAAACGATCCGCTACGGTCTAGGGGGCGTGAAGGGCGTCGGTGAGCCGGCGGTGAACGCGATCCTCGCGGCACGCAAAGAGGGTGGTCCGTTCAAGGATCTGTTCGACTTCTGCAAGCGGGTGGACCGCCGTGCGGTGAATCGTCGCGTGGTCGAAGCGCTGATCCGTGCCGGCGCTTTCGATACCCTGGATACCCACCGTGCGCGCCTGATCGCGTCGGTCGGCATCGCCATGGAAGCCGCCGAGCAGGCCGCCGCGAACGCCGCCCAGGTGGGGCTGTTCGACGCGCCGGAGCACGCCGAATCGCAGGCGATCCAGTATGTCGAGGCGCGCCCCTGGAAGGAGCGCGAACAGTTGATGGAGGAGAAGACCGCGATCGGCTTCTTCCTCTCCGGCCACCCCTACAACGCCTTCAAGGCCGAAGTCGCGCGCTTCATCCGCAAACCGCTGGCGCGGCTGGAGCCGCAGAAGGAGCCGCAGGTATTTGCCGGTGTGGTGTCCGGCCAGCGCATCAAGATCGGCAACCGCGGCAAGATGTGCTTCGTGCAGCTTGATGACGGCACCGCGCAGCTTGAAGTGTCGGTGTTTGCCGAAGTGCTGGAGGCCAACAAGGGCCGCATCGTGCAGGACGAAGTGCTGATCGTCGAAGCCAAGGTCAGCCACGATGACTTCACCGGCGGCCTGCGCATCATCGCCGACAAGTTGATGACGCTGGGTGAGGCGCGCGCGCGTTTCGCCCGCACGCTCAAGCTCGCGATCAATGGCGAAGTGGCCAGCAGTGGTGGCCCGCGCGCCGCCGCGGAGCGTCTCGAAACCCTGCTGGCGCAGTACCGCGCGCAGGGCGAGGGCGTGGCCGGTTGCCCGATCCGACTGCGCTACCGTAACGCGGCGGCCGAGGCCGATCTGCCCTTTGGCCAGGGCTGGAAAGTCCGCCTGGAAGAACCGCTGCTCGAAAACCTGCGCGACTGGCTGAGTCCCGAAGCGGTCGAGATTATCTACAACTGAGGGGAGCGGCGGCGCGATCCCGCGATCTTCGGGTTGCAATTGTCGCTAATGGTGGATTAGCGTGTAGGGCGGCTGTGCTGGCAGGTTTCGATGACAGCACGTCATGCGATGTTTTCGGTCGCACAGACAGGCGGCCCAGGTTTTGCCCCTTCTTCGAGAAAACGGAGCCGTGCTTGGCCGTATCGGGCCGGGCTCCGACAGCGTGAAATGAGGAGTCACGATGTCACTGCCGTCCATTGCCCGTCTGCGGGCACCCAGCCGCGCCCGTTTGGATTTCGCCGAATTTGCCCCTGTCACTGCCGTGCTTTGCACGGCAGTGTTGCTTTCTGCCTGCGGTATGGGAAAACCTCCCGCTTTGGGTAACGAGCCGCCGGAGGTGACGGTGCAGCCGGTGACGGTGCAGGACGTGCCGATCGTGCCGGAATTCGTCGGCCAGACCGAAAGCTCACGGCAGGTCGAGATCCGCGCGCGGGTCAGCGGCTTCCTCGAGAAGCGGGAATATCGCGAAGGGGCGATGGTCAAGGAAGGGCAGCCGCTGTTCCAGCTCGATCGCAAGCCCTTCGAGGCGCAGCTGCAGGTGGCAAAGGCCCAGTTGGCGCAGGAGGAGGCGCGTCTGGTCACCGCCGAGGCCAACCGCAAGCGCATCGAACCGCTGGCCGAAAAGAACGCGGTGAGCCAGAAGGATCGTGACGATGCAATCGGTAACTATCGCGCGGCGGCCGCTGGTGTCGAGGCTGCCAAGGCGAGTGTGATCACCGCCGAGCTGAATCTCTCCTACACCTCGATCCGCTCCCCAGTGAGTGGGTTGGCCAGTTTTGCCAAGGTGGCCGAAGGCACCTACCTCGATCCGCAGAACAGTCTGCTGACCTACGTGGCGGCGCTCTCGCCGATGCGGGTGAACTTCAGCATCTCCGAGAACCAGGCGCTGCAGTTTGGCGAGATGGTGAAGAAGGGGGTCGTGCGTGCGCCGAAGGAAGGCGATTACCGCGTCGAGGTAGTGCTCGCCGATGGCTCGCGCTTCGATGAAACCGGCCGCCTGACCTTCACCGACGCCTCGTTCAGCCAGGAGACGGGCACCTTCCTGGCGCGCGCGGAATTGCCGAACGCGAAGGGCGCACTGCGTCCGGGCCAGTTCGTGCGGGTGCGCCTGCATGGCGCCTATCGCCTCAACGGCATCGTTGTGCCGCAGCGCGCGGTGCTGCAGACCGCTCAGGGCAATCTGGCCTTCGTGGTGGATGCGCAGGGCAAGGCACAGGTCAGGCCGCTGCAGCTTGCCTCGATGCAGGGCGAGAACTGGGTGGTGTCGCAGGGCCTCAAAGGCGGCGACAACCTGGTGGTCGACGGCGGCATGAAACTGCGGCCGGATGTGCCGGTCAAGGTGGTGAAGACGCTCGAGGCCTATCGGGTAACACCCGATGCGCTGCTGACGGCACCGCCCGCAGACCAGTCGCAGCCTGCTGCAAAGTAAGGGAGCCACACGATGATCTCCCACCTTTGCATCCGGCGGCCGATTCTCGCCTCGGTGCTCTCGATCGTGCTCACGATCGCGGGCCTCGCGGCGATGTATTCGCTGCCGATTGCGCAATACCCCGACATCTCGCCGGTGCAGGTCACGATCTCCACCGCCTACCCGGGTGCAGACGCGAAGACCATCGAAGACTCGGTGGCCGCGCCGCTCGAAGCGCAGATCAACGGCGTCGACAACATGATGTACATGCAGTCGACCAGTTCGGCTGCGGGTCAGTACTCGCTGACGGTGTACTTCAAGGTTGGTACCGACCCGGACATCGCGCAGGTACAGGTGCAGAACCGCATCAGCCTGGCGATGACGCAGCTGCCCGACATCGTGCAGAAAGCCGGTGTCAGCGTCGCGAAGCGCTCCAACAGCTTCCTGATGCTGCTGGGCCTGTATTCGCCGGATGGCCGTTTCGACGACAAGACGATTGCGAACTATGCGAACGTGTATGTGCTCGATGCGATCAAGCGTGTGCCGGGCGCCAACCAGGCCTCGATCATGGGCGTGCCGGACCTGGCGATGCGCATCTGGCTCAAGCCCGATCGCATGGCGGCGCTGGGCATCACGCCGACCGACATCCAGCGCGCCGTGTCGGCGCAGAACCAGCAGTTCGGTATCGGCCGCGTTGGCGCTTCACCGACGGATCGCCCGGTCGAACTGACCTTCCCGGTGGTGGCCGGCGGACGCTTCGCCGACCCGACCCAGTTCGAACGCATCATCCTGCGCACAGATGCCAAGGGCGCGGCGATCGTGCGTCTGGGTGATGTCGGTCGCGCTGAAGTGGGGCAGAAGGATTACCTTGTCCGCGCCACGATGAACGGCAAGCCGACCACCCTGATTGCGGTGTATCAGCAGGCCGGCTCCAACGCACTGGATGTGGCGAAGAACGTGCGCGCGACGATGGCCGAGATGAAGAAGACTTTCCCTGAAGGGATGGACTACCTTGTCTCGCTCGATACCACCACCTTCGTGCAGGACTCGATCAACGAAGTGGTGCACACGCTCTTCGAGGCGGTGGTGCTGGTAGTGCTGGTGGTGTACCTGTTCCTGCAGAATTTCCGCGCAACGGTGATCCCGACGATCGCGGTGGTGGTGTCGCTGGTCGGCACCTTCGTCGGCATGACGCTGCTGGGTTTCTCGATCAACATGCTGACGCTGTTCGGCCTGGTGCTCGCGATCGGTATCGTGGTGGATGACGCGATCGTCGTGATCGAGAACGTCGAACGCAACATGCACGAGTTCAAGCTTTCGCCGCGCGACGCCGCCTTCAAGGCGATGGACGAAGTGACCGGGCCGGTGATCGCGATCGTGCTGGTGCTCTCGGCCGTGTTCATCCCTGTCGCCTTCATCAGCGGCACCACCGGGCTGCTGTACAAGCAGTTCGCCATCACCATCGTGATCTCGGTGGCGCTCTCGGGCTTTGTGGCGCTCACGCTCACGCCGGCGATGGCGGCCCTGATGCTGAAGCCCCAACACGGCGAACCGAACCGCTTCTTCCGCTGGTTCAACCGCGTTTTCGAGCGCATGACGGCCAGCTACGCCGCCGGCGTGCAGCTCACGATCAAGCGGGTGGCGCTGGCGATGCTGGTGTTTGGCGTGATGGTCGTGGCGATTCTCGGGCTCTTCAAGCACATCCCGGGCTCTTTCGTGCCGATGGAAGACCAGGGCTACGTGCTCGCCGCGACGATCCTGCCCGACGCGGCAAGTCTGGACCGCACGCAAAAGACCACCGAGCGGGTGGCTGAGGATTTCGCGAAGCTGCCAATGGTGCGCAATACCTCGTCGATTCCCGGCTTCAGCATGATCGATAACCAGATGAAGTCGAGCGCAGGCATCGTCTTCGTCGAGATGAAGCCTTTCGAGGAGCGCGGCGGCGGGCTGCGTGCGTCGGCCAAAGCGGCGGTGTATCAGGTGCGTAAGGCCAGTGCTTCGATCCAGGATGGCGTGGTGGTGCCCTTGATGCCACCGCCGATTCCAGGGCTGGGCAGTTCGGGCGGCTTCGAGTTCTGGATCCAGAGCAAGGGCGGTGCGGACTATGCGGAAGTCGACCGGGTGACCAAGGCGTTTGTGGCGGCGGCGAAGAAGCGGCCTGAACTGGCGGACATGACCACGCTGGTCAACGCGGCGTCTCGCCAGCTGAAGGTCGACGTGGATCGCAATCGCGCAGAGACACTTGGCGTGCCGGTGCAGGACGTGTATGCCGCGATGCAGACCCTGTTTGGTTCGCTCTACGTGAGCCAGTACAACGCCTTCTCGCGCGTGTTCCAGGTGATCTTGCAGGCCGAGCCGAAGTACCGCGAATCGCCGGCCGACCTGCAGAACATCTATGTGCGGCAGTCTGGCGGCAAGATGCTGCCACTCTCGGCGGTCACCACAACCCACTTCACCACCGGCGCTGAGCTGATCAGCCGCTTCAACGGCTTCTCGGCCGCCAAGGTCACTGGCAACGCCGCAGCGGGCTACAGCTCGGGGCAGGCGATCCAGGCGATGGAGGAGGTGGCGGCGGAAACCTTGCCGGACGGTTTCTCGTTTGCCTGGTCTGGCCTTGCCTACGAGGAGAAGCAGGCGGGCGGCACCACCGCGATCGTGTTCGCCTTCGGCATCATCATGGTGTTCCTGATCCTCGCGGCGCAGTACGAGTCCTGGGGCCTGCCGTTCTCGGTGATCACCGCCGTGCCCTTCGGCATTTTCGGTGCGCTGGTGGCGATCTTCCTGCGGGGTCTGGAAAACGATATCTACTTCCAGGTTGGCCTCGTCACCTTGGTGGGCCTGGCGGCGAAGAACGCGATCCTGATCGTGGAGTTCGCGGTGCTCAAGCGGCAGGAGGGGCTGCCGATCGTCGAAGCGGCGGTAGAGGCGGCGCGATTGCGATTGCGACCGATCGTGATGACGTCCTTGGCCTTCATCGCTGGCGCGGTGCCGCTGGCGATCGCGACCGGCGCGGGTGCCAATTCGCGGCATTCGATCGGCACCGGACTGATCGGCGGCATGATCGGTGCGACCTCGCTGGCGCTGTTCTTCGTGCCGCTGTTCTTCGTGATGGTTCAATCGCTGGCCGAGAAGCTCATTGGCAAGAAGGCCGAGTCGGGGGAGGCGCATCATGACTAAGACCTTCCAGTGCTCCGTGATCAGCGTCGCCCTCGCGTCGTTGCTGGGCGGCTGCGCACTGATCCACAGCGAAACCAAGGCGCCGGTGGCAGCGAGCGAGAACTGGCGCACGCAAGCGCCGGACGGCGACGCCGAGAGCGTGCTCGCGAAGGACTTCTGGCTCGCCTACGCGGACCCGGTGCTCAACGATCTGGTCGAGCAGGCCTTCAAGGCGAACCCGGATGTGCGCATCGCCGCGGCCAACGTCGAGAACTACCGGGCACGCGTCACGGCCACCAGTGCGGATCGCTTTCCCCAAGTCGGAGTCGGCGCTCAGGCGGGGCGCGGACAGCGCGGTGACTATCCGATCCACACCAGCAACGTCTTCAGTGTCGGCGTGAATCTCTCCTGGGAGATTGATCTGTGGGGCAGGCTGAGCCGTGCCACGGACGCCGCACGCGCTGACCTGCTCGCACAGCGCGAAGTGCAGCGCGGTGTGTGGCTATCGCTCGCGTCTTCGGTGGCGCAGGGCTACTTCACGCTGCTGCAACTCGATGGCCAGCTCGACATTTCCAAGCGCACGCTCGCGCTGCGCAAGCAGAGTCTCGACCTGTTCCAGCTGCGATTCGACGGCGGCGTGGTGTCCGAGGTCGAACTGTCGCAGGTGCGCTCGGAATACGAGCAGGCGGTGGCCGCGGTGCCGCAGATCGAAGCGGCGATTGCGCGCGGCGAGAATGCGCTGTCGGTGCTGCTCGGCCGCAACCCGGGGCCGATCGCACGTGGCAAGGCGCTCGGCGATCTGAGCGACCCGGAGGTTCCCGCAGGGCTGCCGTCGCAACTGCTGGCGCGTCGCCCGGATTTGCGTTCGGCCGAGGCCCAGCTCGCCGCGGCTGACGCGAGGGTGGACGCGGCAAGGCTGGCGTGGTTCCCGCGCATCAGCCTGACCGGGCTCTTCGGCGCCGCAAGCAACGATCTGTCTTCGCTGTTCGAGAGCGGCACCACCGTGTGGAACGGCGTTGCGGGTCTGACGCAGCCGATCTTCGATGCCGGGCGTATCGGCGCCGGCGTCGACAGCGCAAAAGCCACGCGCGAAGCGGTCGTCGCGCAGTACCAGAAGACGGTGCAGAACGCCTTCCGCGAGGTCGACGATGCGCTGGTGTCGCGGGTGAAGCTGCGCGAGCAGCTCGCGGCATCGGTGCGTCAGGTGCAGTCGCTGACGCGCTACTCGGAACTGGCCCATTTGCGGTACGAGAATGGCTATACCAGTTATCTCGAAGTCATCGACGCCGACCGTGCGCTGTTCTCCGCAGACCTCAACCGCATCGCCACACAAGGCGCCGTGCTGGGGGCGTCGGTTGATCTCTACCGTGCGCTGGGCGGTGCCTGGATGGATCAGAGGATCGCCAAGGGTGGCTGATGTCCTCGATGGCGCGGCCCTGGTCGATGCCGCGCAAGCGTTTGCCACGCTTGCGCATCAGCAGGTCGGTCAGCTGCGCAAGTACACCGGGCAACCGTATTCGGAACACCTGCGGCGGGTCGCCGAAATCGTCGCATCGGTGACCGACGACCCCGCCATGCAGGCCGCGGCCTGGCTGCATGATGTGGTCGAAGATACGCCGGTGACCATCGAAGAGATCGGCCGAACCTTCGGTCCCGCGGTACGCGAACTGGTGGATGCGCTGACCGATGTGTCGCGGTCGCAGGACGGCAACCGCGCCGCGCGCAAGGCGATCGACCGTGCCCATCTGGCGCGCGCACCGGCACGGGCGCAGACGGTGAAGCTGGCGGATCTGATCGACAATTGTCAGGACATCTGCAAGCACGATGCCGGCTTCGGGCGGCTCTTCCTGAGTGAAATGTCGGATCTGCTGGACGTGCTCACCGAGGCGGATCCGAAGCTGATGCAGCGCGCACGCAAGACCCTCGAGAAGTGGCGAACACGGGTGGGAGGCGCGGGTTTGCCGGAGCCCGATAAGGATCCGGCTGCGACCGAACTCCTCGCGCTGCCACGCGCGCACCGCACGCTGGCCATGTTCGCGCGATTCTTCACGGCTGCGGATATCGCGGAACCCTTGCTTTCGTTCGACACAGGCACGGCTGTCGCGACGGCTGACCCCGCCGGGGCGCCCGAGATTCTTGGCGTGCGCGAGCGCGGCGTCGTGCGCGGCTATGTGCGACCGGACCCGGCGGCAACCGGAACATTCGGGGATGGGATGCAAGCCTTCGCGCCGTCGCAGCAACTCGCTGCTGACGCTACACTGTCAGAAGTCGTGCTCGCCCTGACCCGCCACGACCATGTCTTCATCCTCGAACACGATCAGGTCACCAGCTTTGTCGGCCGGCGGCAGATGCAGGGCCCGGAAGTACGGATGTGGCTGTTCGGCATCATCACCGGACTCGAACTGATGGTCACCGAAGGCATTCGTTCGCGTGGGCAGTCTCTCGACTGGTCGGCGCTGATCGGCCCTGCGCGGCTCGAGAAAGCCCGCGCGATGCAGGCGATGCGGGCCGAGGCGGGGCGCCCCGCTGCACTGCTCGATTGTCTGCAACTGTCGGACAAGCTGCGCATTGCGCTCTCGATTGACGACACGCCACGCGCCGTGATCCGCGGCAATTCCAAGGCCGAAAGCCAGCGCCTGATCCGCGATCTGGAGAACCTGCGCAACGGGCTTGCGCATGCTCAGGACATCGTCAGCCACGACTGGGCGCAGATCGCGCGCCTCGCGCGGCGGCTCGAAGAACTGGCGCGCGCGCTGTAAAAGCGCCCGCGTTGCAGTCGCGCGACGTCTGGCCGCTGACGCTTTGCGCCATGCGCCTTGCGCGCGGATAATCGCGCTTCACACTGTGGGAGATACAACAATGAAGGCAATCCGGATCGCGCTGCTGGCCGTTGGCGTCGCAGCGGCCACCCAGGCTCAGGCGGTCGGCGTCGGTGTCCGCGCCGGTACCAACGGCATCGGCGGCGACATCGGTTTCAGCGTGGCGCCAACCTTGCTGGCGCGCGTGGGCTACTCCTACCTGAACTACAGCAACAGCATCGAGCAGACCGACGTCAAGTATGACGGCAAGCTCAAGCTGTCGAATGCAAGTGCACTGCTGGACTGGAGCCCGCTTGGCCCGTTCCGCATCACCGGCGGTTTCATCTTCAACAACAACAAGATCGACGTGACCGGCACCCCGACGGGTGGTAGCTATACGCTCAACGGCCACGTCTACCCCGCCTCTGCGGTCGGTTCGGTCGCCGGTGAAGTGACCGTGGGCAACAAGGCTGCGCCTTACCTCGGCATTGGCTATGGCAACGTCGCCACCACCGGCGTCAATTTCTACTTCGACCTGGGTGTGATGTTCCAGGGCTCGCCCAAGACCTCGCTGAATGCGACCTGTGGCTCCGCCATCGTCGGCACGCCGGCCTGTACGCAACTGCAGCAGGATACGGCGGCAGAACAGGCCAAGCTGTCCGACGAGTTGAAGCGCTTCCAGTACTACCCGGTGGCGAATATCGGCATCACGGTTGGCTTCTGAGCCTTTGGCCGGCCCACATGCGGGCGCCTGCGGGCGCCCGTTGTCTTTTCAGGAATGCATCATGACGCGCGCGCTACTGCTCGACACTGATCTGCTTGCCCCGGCCATTGATGCCGCGCGCACCACGCCGCGCCGGCGCAAGAACCTCAACCTCCACGCCTCCACCGACGAACCGGCGCAGCGTTTCTTCAATGCGATGGAGCCGGACAGCTACGTGCGGCCGCATCGGCATCTGGATGCAGGCAAGGAAGAAACACTGCTGGTCGTGCGCGGTAGCCTCGGGCTGTTCGAATTCGACGCCGACGGCGCTGTGCGCCAGGCAACGCGGGCGTGGGCGGGGGGCGATACCTTCGGCATCCATGTGCCGCTTGGCGTGTGGCACAGCATCGTGGCGCTGGAGCCGGGCACCGTTTTCATAGAGGTGAAGGGCGGGCCCTACGTCCCGTTTTCGCCGGAAGACTTTGCGCCCTGGGCGCCGGCCGAGGGTGAAGCGGGCGTTGCCGATTACATCGCGGCGCTGCGCAACCAACTGGACTGACCCATGCTTGACATCGTCCTCGTTCATCCCGAGATTCCGCCCAACACCGGTAACGCGATCCGTCTCAGCGCCAATGTGGGGGCGCGGCTGCATCTGGTCGAACCGCTGGGTTTTGACTTGTCCGACAAACAGCTCAAGCGGGCGGGGCTGGACTATCACGACCTCGCACACGTCACCGTGCACAAAGACTGGGCGGCCTGTCGCGCAGCGCTTGCGGGCAAGCGCTTCTTTGCCCTGACCTCGCGCGGCACGGTGCGCTACGACACCGTGCGCTACACGCCGGATGACGTGCTGGTGTTCGGCTGCGAGACGGCCGGCCTGCCGCAGGCGATCCGCGATGAGTTCGAAGCCGAACACTGCCTGCGCGTCCCGATGTTGCCGGGCAACCGCAGCATCAATCTCTCGAATACCGTAGCGCTGGTCGCGTACGAAGCCTGGCGGCAACACGGATTCGCGGCAGGCATCTGATCTGCGTGGGCGGCTTGCGCAGCCCGCAGGCACAATGACCCCCGAGGCGATCTGTATCTGAAAGGACTGCTGTCATGCGTCACTGGCCCACGCTTGTTCCCGTTCTGGCGGTGGCACTCCTCGCTGCCGCCTTCCAGTTGCCGCTCGGCGGCGTGCTCACCCTGGCCTGCGCGGCAGCGCTGATGGCGGTTGTGGTGGCCGCGGTGCACCATGCGGAAGTGGTGGCCCACCGCGTTGGCGAGCCCTTCGGCACGCTCGTGCTGGCGTTGGCGATCACGGTGATCGAGGTCGCGCTGATCGTCTCGATGATGCTCGCGGGCGGGCCGGAGAAGGCCACGCTGGCGCGCGATTCGGTGTATGCGACGGTGATGATCATCTGCTCGGGCGTGGTTGGCGCTTGCCTGCTGGCGGGCGCGCTGCGGCATCACGAACAGTCCTTCCGCACCGAAGGTGCCGGTCCGGCACTTGCCGCCTTGGTGACGATGGCCGCGATGGTGCTGGTGTTGCCGGATTTCACCACCTCGGCGCCGTTCGCGCTGTACTCGACCTCGCAACTGCTCTTCATCGCCGTCGCTTCGCTGGTGCTCTGGGCGGTATTCGTGTTCGTGCAGACCGTGCGGCATCGCGACTATTTCCTGCCCCCTGAACACGCCGACGACGCCGACGTCCATGCGGCGCCGCCCAGCAACGCGGCCGCCTGGGGCAGTTTCGCGCTTTTGCTCGTGTCGCTGGTGGCGGTGGTCGGGCTGGCGAAGGTGTTGTCGCCGCGGATCGAGGCTGCGGTCGAGGCTGCCGGCGCGCCGCAATCGGTGATCGGCATCGCCATCGCGATGCTGGTGCTGCTGCCGGAGACCACCGCCGCACTCAGGGCGGCGATGTCCAACCGGCTGCAGACCAGCATGAACCTCGCGCTGGGCTCGGCGCTCGCCAGCATCGGGCTGACGATTCCGGTGGTCGTGCTCGCGGCGGTGTGGTTCCACCTGCCGCTGGTACTGGGGCTCGACCCGAAAGACCTGGTGCTGCTCACGCTGGCCTGCCTGGTCAGCACGATCACGCTGGGCACCGGCCGCACGAACCTGATGCAGGGCGCGGTGCATCTGGTGATCTTCGCGGCCTTCCTGTTCCTCTCGCTGGTGCCCTGATCAGTTCAGTCGGCTGAGGTGGCGGTGCCATGGTGGGCGGCCACGCGCCGGAAGGCGAACCACAGCGCAAGGTCGTAGCTGATCTTCAGCACGCCGCAGGCCACCAGCGGCGCGGCCAGCCAGCCAGCGGCGAACAGCGCGCCACCCAGCGCCGGGCTTGCGGCGGCGGCGAGGCTGCGCGGCACCGCGGTGAAACTGGCTGCCGCGGTGCGCTCTTCGGGTGTGACCACCGCCATCACGAAGGCGCCGCGCGCCGGCACGTCCATCTGCGATAGCAGACTGCGCAGCAGCATCAGCGCAAGGGCGACTTCCACCTGCGGGGCGAAGGCGGCAGCGATCAGGCACAGGCTGGCGGGAATGTGCGTGAACACCATGGTGTTCAAGAGGCCAATGCGGCGCGCCAGAAGTGGGGCGACAAGCTGCGAGGCTGCCGAGGCCAGCCCTGCCCAGAAGAAGAACGAGCCTGCAGCAGTCAGCGAGAGATCGAAGCGGCGGAACAGCCAGAGCGCGAGCAAGGCATTGATCACCAGACCACCGGCGAATGAGTCGATCGAGAACAGCGCGGCCAGCCGCAGCACCACCGGGCGGGAGGTACTCAGCGCGGCTGGTTGGCGCGGCGCGCCCGCGTGCGGTGCCGGCAGGCGGCGGTACAACCACCACACGCCAAGGCCCACCACGCCATACCCGAAGAACATCGCCCGCAGGGCACTCACTCGCGACAGGGTCGTGTGCTGGGCCAGCCAGTCTGGCGCGCCGGCAGCCAGCGCGCCGAGGGCGGCGAACAGCGCACCGAGCAGGCTGTAACGCGCGAACAAGGTGGTGCGCGCCGGGCCCTGCGCAGCGTCGGCGAGGCGGGCATGTTCCAGCGGCAGGAAGACGCTGACATCGCCGGAGCTTGGATTGAGCGTCCCGACGAAGGCCACCAGCAGCAGTGGCCAGTAGGCCGATCCCAGCGCGAAGGCAAAACCGGTCGCGGCCATCAGCAAGGCCGTCGCGCGCAACAGGTCTGCGTGGTGGAAGCGGTGCCCCCACGCGCCGAGGGCCAGCGTGGCAAGCGCGGAGCCCGCCAGCGTGGTGGTCGCCAGGACGCCCACCTCCCAGGTGCCGAAACCGAGCGCGATCAGGTAGGCCGGCAGCAGCACCGCAACATAGCCGTCGACGAGAGCACGCAGCGCGCGCCCGCAGAGCAGCGGCAAGGCCGCCGGCTCGGCGCCGTCGGGCAGCAGCAGGCGCCGGATCAGCCCCAAGCCAGTTTCACCAGCAGGCCGAGCAAGGCGCAAGCGCCGATCACATGGATCACATTGCGCTTGAAGCGGAACAGGGCGATCGCAGCCGCAACCGCAATGGCCGCTGATATCGCATCGAAGCGGCCCGAGAACCCGGCCGGCCACAGCACGTGGTAGCCGAAGAACAGCGCAAGGTTGAGGATCACGCCGACCACCGCTGCCGTGATGGCGGTGAGTGGCGCGGTGAACTTCAGGTCGTTGTGCGTCGCTTCGACCAGCGGCCCGCCTGCGAGGATGAAGAGGAAGGACGGCAGGAAGGTGAACCAGGTCACCAGCGTGGCGGCCACCGCGCCGGCGAGGAACAGGCTGTCGGGGCCGAACACCGCCTTCACATAGCCGCCGACAAAACCGACGAAGGCCACCACCATGATCAGCGGCCCGGGCGTCGTTTCACCCAGCGCGAGCCCGTCGATCATCTGCGTCGGCGTCAGCCAGCCGTAGTGGGTGACGGCACCCTGGTAGACGTACGGCAGCACCGCGTAGGCGCCGCCGAAGGTCAGCAGCGCGGCCTTGGTGAAGAACCAGCCCATCTGCGTCAGATCGTGACGCCAGCCGAAGTGCAAGGCCAGCAGGCCCATCGGGATCAGCCATAGCGCGGCGCCAACGATCGCAATGCTCATCAGCCTGCCCCAGCGGAAGCGCGCATGCGGCGGCGTAGGCGTGTCGTCGTCGATCAGCGCCAAGCCGTACGATTTCTGCGCACTGCCGTGTCCGCCGCCGGTCTTGAATGTTTCAGGCGCCACGCGGCCGCCGAAGTACCCGATCAGCGCCGCGGCCGCGACGATGGTCGGGAAGGGCAGGTTCAGCGCGAAGATCGCGACGAAGGACGCGGCCGCGATGCCCCACAGGATGCTGTTCTTCAGTGCCCGCGACCCGATGCGATGGGCCGCCTGCACCACGATTGCGGTAACGGCCGGCTTGATGCCGTAGAACAGCCCGGCGACCAGCGGCACATTGCCGAAGGCGATGTAGACCCACGACAGCGCGATCAGGATCAGCAGCGAAGGCAGCACGAACAGCGCGCCCGCCACGATGCCGCCCCAGGTGCGGTGCATCAGCCAGCCGATGTAGGTCGCCAGTTGCTGCGCCTCGGGGCCGGGCAGCACCATGCAGTAGTTCAGTGCATGCAGGAAGCGGCGCTCGGAGATCCAGCGGCGGCGCTCGACCAGTTCCGCATGCATGATCGCAACCTGCCCGGCGGGGCCACCGAAGCTGATGAAGCCGAGCTTCAGCCAGAACAGGAAGGCTTCGCGGAAGCTGACCGCTGGCGGCGCGGCGGAGGGTGAGGCGTGCGTCATGTCGGGGGCTCACGGATTGTCCAGGCTCGACGTGGCCCGGATCGTATGCGCGAGATTGTCGCCCGCAGAACGGAAAACGCCCACCGGTTTTAGCCGGCGGGCGTTGGCTTGCGTGAAGTGCTGCGTCAGGCGGTGGCTTCCACCGGCTTCTTCAGCGCATACAGCGCCACGGCGGTGACCGCGGTGCCCGCGACCAGCGCGAGGATGTAGCCGCCGAGGTTGCCCACCGCATTCGGAATCGGCAGCACGAACACGCCGCCGTGCGGCACGCGCAGCGTGCAGCCCAGCACCATCGACAGCGCGCCAGCGGTGGCTGAACCCGCCATCAGTGCCGGGATCACGCGCAGCGGGTCCTTCGCCGCGAAGGGGATCGCGCCTTCGGTGATGAAGGAGATGCCGAGCACTGCGGTGGCCTTGCCTGCTTCGCGTTCGTCTTCCGAGAAGCGGTTCTTGAACAGCATCGTCGCGAGCGCGATGCCCAACGGCGGCGTCATGCCGGCTGCCATCACCGCGGCCATCGGTGCGAACACATCGCTACCGAGCAGGCCGGTGGCGAAGGCGTAGGCCGCCTTGTTGATCGGTCCGCCCATGTCGAAGGCCATCATCGAACCGAGCAGCAGGCCAAGGAACACCGCGCTCGAACCCTGCAGGCCCTTGAGCCATGCGGTAATCGCCCCGAGCACTGCAGCCACCGGCTCGCCGACCACGTAGTACATCAGCAGGCCGACGATGGTGGTGCCGAGCAGCGGCAGGATCAACACCGGCTTGAGGCCGTCGAGGTTGCGGCCGAGCTGGATCTTGTCGTTAAGGAATTTCACCGTGTAGCCGGCGAGGAAGCCCGCGGCGATACCGCCGAGGAAGCCTGAGCCGATCGACGCGGCGATCATGCCGCCGATCATGCCGGGCGCGAGGCCGGGGCGATCCGCGATCGAGTGTGCGATGTAGCCGGCGAGGATCGGCACCATCAGCGCAAAGCCGCTCTTCGCGCCGATCGTGAACAGCGTCCAGCCCAGCGTGCCCTTGTGTGCGTCGTCATACACATAGATGCCGCCCAGTGCGAAGCCGAGTGCGATCAGCAGGCCGCCCGCGACGACGAAGGGAATCATGAAGGACACGCCGGTCATCAAGTGCTTGTAGGCACCGGTGCGCGCGGCCGATTGCTGGGCCTTCACATCCTTCACCTTGTCGGCCATGTCAGCGGCGGCGCCGACGCGTGCTTCGGTCAGCGCAGTGCGGATCAGGGCCGCGCCGTCGTTGATGGCGGCCTTGGTGTTGGTCTCGTAGATGCGCTTGCCGGCAAAGCGGCTTTTGTCGACCTTGGTGTCGGCCGCGATCACGACGATCTCGGCATTCGCGATTTCATCAGCCGTCAGTGCGTTCTGCGCGCCGACCGAGCCCTGGGTCTCGACCTTGATCGTGTAACCGACCGCCTTGGCGCCGCCTTCGAGCCCTTCGGCTGCCATGAAGGTATGCGCGATGCCGGTGGGGCAGGAGGTGATGGCGACGATTTGCGGCCCGCCATGGGCCGCGCGTGGCGTCGCCGTCGGGGCCGCGGGTGAGGGGGCCGGGGTGGCACTGAGTGCAGTGCGGATCAGGCCTTGCGCATCGCGGATCGCGGGCGCGGTGGCGACTTCAACAATGCGTTTGCCGGCGAAGCGCTCCTTCGCCACTTGTGTGTCGGCGGCGATGATGACCAGTTCGGCCGATGCGATGTCGTTCGCGTCGAGCTGGTTACGGGTGCCGACCGAGCCCTGGGTTTCGACCTTGATGCTGTGGCCAAGCGCGGCAGCGGCCTGCTCCAGCGCTTCTGCGGCCATGAATGTGTGCGCGATGCCGGTGGGGCATGCGGTCACGGCAACGATACGTGACATGGTGGATCTCCTCGTGTGGTGTGTCTGTATGTGTGGTTCAGCGGGCGGCGGTGATGCGGATGCTGCGGGCAAGTTCGCGGACGGCGCCTGCGGATGGCAGGTGCGGGCCGAGGCGGGCGAGTTTGGCCGCCGAGAACGCGGTGGCCAGCTGTGCCTGTTCGGCCAGCGGCAGGGTTTCGATGGCACCGGCAACGATGCCGGCGACCATGGCGTCACCCGCGCCGACGGTGGACAGCGGCGTGATGTCGGCCGGATGCGCGTGCAGCGCCTCATGCGCGGTGACGAACAGCGCACCGTCGCCGCCCATCGACACGACAACCTGTTGCGGCCCGTGCTCGGCTGCAATCAGGGCGCGCGCGGCCTGCAGTACGGCGCCCGGTGTCGGCAGCGGTTCGCCGACCAGTTCCGACAACTCGGCGCGATTCGGCTTCGCGATCGTTACCCCTGCTGCAATCGCGGCGCGCAGGGCTGCGCCGCTGGCATCCAGCACCACGCGGGCACCGTGGCGGCGGGCGGTGCGGGCCATCCTCGCGTAGCTGTCGGCCGGGAGCCCCGGGGGCAGGCTGCCGGCCAGCACCACCCAGCGGCAGGCCGGCATCAGTGTGGCGATCTCAAGCTCGATCTGGCCCAGCAGTGCTTCTGCACCGCCAGCATCGAAGGTGGGGCCGGGCATGTTGATGTCGGTGGTCTGTCGGCTGCGGCGGTCGACCAGCTTGGTATTGATGCGGGTGAGCCCGTCCAGATAGGCGAAGCGGTTGTCGATGCGCTTGGCGGCGAACAGGGCTTCGAAGAGCGCGACGTTGTCGCGCCCCAGTTGGCCGGTCACACCGGTAGCGACGCCAAAGTCGGCGAGGCAGGAGGCGACGTTGATGCCCTTGCCGCCCACGTCCACCTGCATGCTGAGGGCACGATTCACCTCGCCGAGGGCCAGGCTGTCGACCTCGATCGTGTGGTCGAGCGCCGGGTTCAAGGTGACCGTGAGTACGGCCGGGATGCGAGGGATGCTCATAGCGCACGCACCTCCTCGGCGGTTGTGCAGGCCAGCGCGCGCTTGGCGAGCGCCTGCATCGCGGTGTAGTTCTCGGCGCGCAGCGCGGCTTTCACCGCAGCGATGTCCTGCGCGCTCATCGAGAGTTCGTCGACACCCAGCCCGGTGAGGATGCGCGCGCCGAGCGGATCACCCGCCAGACCGCCGCAGACACCGACCCAGGTCTGGTGTGCTCGCGCGGCCCGTACCGTGTTGCCGATCAGTTCGAGCACGGCCGGATGGAGGCTGTCGGCCTGCGCGGCGAGTTCGGGGTGCTGTCGGTCGATCGCCAGCGTGTATTGGGTCAGGTCGTTGGTGCCGATCGAGAAGAAGTCGACCAGCGGCGCGAATCGGTCGGCCATCACCGCGACGGCGGGTACTTCCACCATGATGCCGATCGGCACCACCGGGCCATCGACCTGGGCACGGGCGCGTGCGCAATGCACGCGCAGGGCTTCGACCTCGCCGGTGTGGGTGACCATCGGGAACATGATCTTGATCGGGCCATGCTTGGCGGCGCGATAGAGCGCGCGCAACTGGGTGTAGAGCAAGTCCTGGCGGACAAGCAGCAGCCGGGCGCCGCGCACGCCAAGGAAGGGGTTCTCTTCCTTGGTCAGGTTCAGGTAGGGCACCTGCTTGTCGCCGCCGATGTCGAGCGTGCGGATGATCAATGGGCGACCTGCCATGACCGCGACCATGTCGCGATAGACCTTGTACTGCTCTTCTTCGTCGGGCGCGGTGTCGCGTTCGAGGAACAGGAATTCGGTGCGCATCAGGCCGATTGCTTCTGCGCCGGCCTCTACCGCACCCTCTGCCTGTTTTGCGTTGGCAACGTTGGCGGCAATTTCGACGCGATGACCGTCGGGCGTCATGGCAGGCTGGTGGCGCAGTTCGCGCAGGGCTTCGCGCGCGGCACGCTGGCGGGCGATCACGCGTTCGGCAGATTCGAGGTCGCCCGCCGCGATATCCACATAGAGCGCGCCGCTGCTGCCGTCGATGACGGCGCGCCGGCCGTCAGCGGTTTCCAGCAGCGCCGGGCCGGCAGCGACGATGGCGGGCAGGCCCAGGGTACGGGCGAGGATGGCGGTGTGCGAGGTCGGTCCGCCGCCGCTGATCGCAAGGCCGACGATGAAGCGCATGTCGAGCTGCAGCGTGTCGGAGGGCGTGAGGTCTTCGGCCACCAGAATGGTCGGCGTGGTCAGCACCAGGCGCTGGCGCTGCAAGCCGAGAAGGCGTTCGAGCACCTGCTCGCCGACGTCGCGCAAGTCGGTCGCACGCGCTGCGAGCAATGGATCGCCCAACGCCTGCAGGCCCTGGATGCGACCCAGCAGCACCTGCTGCCATGCCCAGGCCGGCCCGTGCCCACGCAGGATCAGCGCGATCGCGCCGCGCAGCAGATCGGCGTCTTTCAACAACTCGCGGTGGGCATTGAAGATGGCGCCCTGCGCGGCCCCGAGGCGCGCTTGCGCGTCTGCGCCGAGCGTCTGCAAGTCGGTATCGACGGCGAGAATCGCGCGCTCGAGCGATTCACCATCGGCGATCACGTCGGTGGGTTCGTCGCAGACATCGAGGCGACGCGCCTGATGCTTGACCAGTGTGCCGACCGCCAGGCCGGGGCTCGCACCCAGTCCATAGAACGTTTGCGGTGTGCCGGCCGGCGTCCATTCGGGCGCAAGGCGACGCGCGGCGAGGGCATTGCGCTTGGCGCGCTCGGCATCCGCCTTTTCCTCGGCCGACAGCGTTTGCGCGAGGGAGACCATCGCCGCGACAGCCGATTCGGCCTGCATGCCGCGCGCGGCGAAGCGGATCTCGGTGCCGTGGGTAATGCCCAGCGACAGCAGGCCGGTCAGCGCACGCGCATCGGCGAATTCACCACCCTTGAAGACGCGCAATTCGCAGCCAAAGCGTCGCGCCGTCTCGACCCAGCGGGTGGCCGGGCGGGCATGCAGGCCGTTCGGGTAGTCCACCGTCCAGGTTTGCTCTGCGTCGGCAGGCCATTCCAGCACGGCCGGCGCCGGGAAGGCGCTCTCGGTCGGCGCATCGCCCAGCGCTGACACGATCAATTGCGGGTCGTCGGTGGTGACCAGTCGGTCGATCCCGCCGGGATGCTGCATCAGGCGCGTCAGGCGACGCAGCAGGGCAATGTGCTCGTCCGACTGCGCGGCGATCGCGACGACCAGACGGGCGCTTTCGCCTTCCTTCCACTGCACACCGTCGCGTACCTGCACCACGGCGACGCCGGTGGCGCGGATCAGGTGGCGGTCGTCGACCATGCCGTGGGGGATGGCGACGCCGGCGCCGAGCAGGGTGTTCGCGACCGCTTCGCGCTTCGCAAAGCTGTCGATGTAGCCGGGTTCGATGTAGCCGGCGTCCACCAGCATCTGACCGGCGATCTGGATCGCGGTCGCCTTGTCTGGCGCTTGCGCATTCAAGCACACCGTGCGCGAAGTAATCGTTTCCATCCTTGCCTCCTCAGGTTTCTGTAACGATCTGATGATGTAGTTGTAATCGATTACATTGCATATCGCAAGAAAATTTTTTTATCGCGCTTGAGCCTCAGCGTCCGCGCTGTGTGGAACGGGCTGACAGGGTGCTGGAATGTCGGCTGGATCGCCACGCACTGGCAAGTTCAGGCAGAATCAGCCTGTAATCGATTACGGAGGTGTCTGTGGCGCGAATTGTGGACGTGGCGCGGGAAGCGGGGGTCTCGGTGGCCTCGGTCTCGCGGGTGCTTTCCGGGCAGGACAAGGTGAGCGAGGAAACCCGTGCGCGCGTGCTGGCCGCCGTGAAAGCGCTCGACTATCGGCCCGATCTCGCCGCGCGACGCCTGCGCTCGCGCCGCACCGACATGATCGGGCTGATCGTGTCCGACATCCGTAACCCCTTCTTCACCGATATCAGCCGGGCGGTGGAGGACATGGCCTACGAACGGGGCCTGCGGGTGATCCTGTGCAACGCCGACGAGGACCCGGCGAAGGAAGCCTTCTATCTCGACCTGATGCGCAACGAGAACGTCAGCGGCGTGATCCTGTCGCCAACGCTGACGCTGCTGGAGCGCTTCAACGCTGCCGACTACGGATTCCCGGTGGTGCTGGTCGACCGCTGCGAACGCGACACCGATGCCGATGCGGTGACGCTGGACAACTTCGATGCCGCACGGCGACTGACCGAGCACCTGCTCGAACGCGGCTATCGACACATCGCCTGCCTGTATGGCGAGGCCAGTGCGACCGGCCGCCAGCGCCATGAAGGCTACGAAGTGGCAATGCTGCGAGCGGGGTTGTCGCGCACCGGCATCGCGCTGCGTCCGGCCGCGGCCGACGCCCGTGCGCGGGCATTGCATCTGCTTGGGAGCGCGGAACCACCGGACGCGATCATCGCCAGCAACGGTCTGGTGCTGCTCGGCGTGGCGGAAGCGGTGCGTGAATCGGGGCTCGTGTGTCCGCGCGACGTCGCGGTCGCCGGCTTTGATGATTTGCCGTGGGCGCGCCTGGTCGAGCCTGGATTCACGGTGATCGCGCAGCCCACCTACGACATCGGGCACGCTGCGATTGAACTGCTGCTGGCGCGTATCGCCCAGCCGGCCCAGACGCAACGCCGGGTGATGTTGCGCGGCGAACTGGTCGAGCGTGGCTCGACTGTTGCGCGTGCAGCCTGAGGCTCAGCCTTCGATCTTGGGGTCGCGGGCGAGCAGTCGTTCGACGGCTTCGCGAGCGGGTAGGCCCTGGTGCAGCACCGCATCGACCGCCGCGGTGATCGGCATGTCGACGCCCGCTTCGCGGGCTCTGGCGGCGACTTCGCGCGCGGTGGGTACGCCTTCCGCGACATGGCCGAGCGTGGCGAGGATCTCGTCGAGCTGACGGCCTTCCGCCAGCGCGAGCCCGACGCGGCGGTTCCGCGACAGATCGCCAGTACAGGTCAGGATGAGGTCACCGACGCCGGCAAGGCCGCTGAAGGTCTCGCGTCGGCCGCCCAGTGCGAGGCCAAAGCGGGTGATTTCGGCAAGCCCGCGGGTGATCAGGGCGGCACGGGCGTTGAGGCCGAAGCCCATGCCATCGCAGATGCCGGTGGCGATCGCGAGCACGTTCTTCACTGCGCCGCTGACTTCAGCGCCAATGATGTCGTCGGCCGCATAGATGCGCAGCCGGTTGTGGTGCAACTGGGCGGCCCAGTGCGTGGCAAAGCCGATGTCGGTGCCGGCCAGTGTGACGGCGCCGGGCAGGCCGGCGGCGACTTCGAGCGCGAAACTCGGGCCGGTGAGCACCGCGACCGGATGGTCCGCACCGAGTTCCTCGGCCGCGATGTCATGCGGCAACTTGCCGGTACCCGCCTCAAGGCCCTTGCAGGCCCAGATTACCGGGAGTGCCGGATTGGCTTGTGCTGTGGCGCGCAGGCAATCGCGCAGGCCTGCCGTGGGCGTGACGATCAGTACGAGGTCTGCGCCGGTAAAGGCTTCTGCCTGCGTGTCGACGATGTCGACAGCCGCGGGCAGGTGCGCCCCAGGCAATAGCCGATTGGTCCGCGTGGTGCGCATTTCCGCCTGCAGATCGCTTTCGCGACCCCACAGCGCAATCGAGTGGCGCCCGGCGAAACTGATTGCCAGCGCGGAGCCCCAGGCGCCTGCGCCGAGAATGGCGATGCGACTCATGCGTGAGCGCTCATCGGGCCTTACTCGCCCCAGACGTCCTGTGCGCGCGCAAAGCCGGAGGTGCCGTCGCGATGTTTGACGCGTACCCAGCCCGACGAGAGCTTCTCGCCGAATTCCAGCAGCACGTCTTTTTCAGCGCGGAAGACGAGGGGGCTGGCGGCGTCGGCCTGCTCATGCACTTCGGCCGTCGGCGCAGTGACGATTACCGTGCGCGCTGCGGCGAGCGACTTGCGTTCGATCCAGGCGATGGTGCCCGCGGCGTCGCGCACCTTGGTCCACTGGTCGAGTCCAACGATGACTTCGACCGGCGTGCCGGTCTGGATCACGAAGAGCTTCTTGCCCTGTTTCGACGGTGCGTCGTACAGGACGGCGGCCTCGGAAACCGAACGGAATTCAAGCGCCGCCGCGGCGCCCGGGAAGGCGATCGCGGCGACGGACAGCCAGGCTGCGAGGGTGCGCATGCGCGGTTACTGAATCACCACGTCGCTGCCGGCGCCTTGCTTCTGCTGCTCAAGACGGGCCTGGTAGAGGGATTCGAAGTTCACCGGTGCCAGCAGGATCGGCTGGAAGCCGGCGCGGGCGATTGCGTCGGAGACGGCTTCGCGGGCGTACGGGAACAGGATGTTGGCGCAACCGATCTGGGTCACCGGCTCGATGTCGGCTTCCGGGAAGTTGCGGATCTGGAACACGCCGCACTGCGCGACTTCGACCAGGAAGACCGTCTTCTCACCCGAGGTGGCCTTGACCGTGACGTTGACGGTCACGTTGTAGTAGCCCTCGTCGATCTTGTTGGCGCCGGTGCTCAGTTCGACGTTGACCTGCGGGGTCTCGCGGTCGAGGAAGATCTGCGGGGCGTTCGGGACTTCGATCGAGAGATCCTTGACGTACAGCTTTTCGATCGAGAAGGACGGTTGTGCTTGTTCGCTCATTTTTGGACTGCCTGGTGTGGTTAGGTATGAAATTGCGACGCGGGCTTTGGGGCCTGCATCTGGATTGCGGATTATGCCCGACGATTCTTACGCGCCCGTGCCGGCGAGCAGCGCGTCGAGTCTGCCTTCGTGCTCGAGCGCATACAAATCGTCGCAGCCGCCAACATGTGCTTCATTGATGAAGATCTGAGGGACGGTGCGACGACCGGTGATCTGCATCATGATCTCGCGCTGTGCCGAGTCCAGGTCGATGCGGATCTTCTCGATCTCGGCCACGCCCTTGCGCCGCAGCAGCTGCTCGGCCCGAACGCAGTAGGGACAGACCGCGGTGGCGTACATCACGACTTTCGCCATCGCAATTGCCTCAGGCCTTGACGACCGGGTGGTTGTCCTTGCGCCAGAGCGCAATGCCGCCAGCGAGGTTGAAGACCTTTTCCAGGCCGGCGGCCTTCAGCGTGTCCATCGCTCGGCCCGAGCGCGCACCGCTCTGGCAGACGAGAATGACCGGCTTGTTCTTGGCCAGTTTGGTGATTTCGGCGCTGCGCTTCTCAAGCTCGCCGAGCGGGAAATTCTTGGCATTGGGCAGATGTCCGGTCGCGAACTCGGCGGCTTCGCGCACATCGATCACGACCGCGTTCTCGCGGTTGATCAGCAGCGTTGCCTCGACCGGCGAAAGGCCACTGGCGCCGCCCCGGCCGCGCAACAGTTCGGCAATCAGCATGCCGCCGGAGACGATGGTGATGACCACCAGGAAAATGTTTTGCTTGATGAACTCCATGATCCAACTCAGAAAGCGACCTAAAAGCGGGAACCGCGACGGCCTAATCCGATAAAATACCATCATCTCGCACTGGACGCCTTTTGCCGGATTTCCACCCGGCGGCGGGCGCTGCGGATCCTTCCCCCTAAAAAACGTGTCTCAGGAGTCTGCATGTACAAGATCGTTCTGATGCGCCATGGTGAGTCCACCTGGAACCTCGAAAACCGCTTCACCGGCTGGACCGACGTCGATCTGACGCCCAAGGGTGTCGAGGAAGCCAAGACCGCGGGTCAGCTCCTGAAGGAAAAGGGCTACTCCTTTGACCTCGCGTTCACGTCGGTGCTCAAGCGCGCCAACAAGACGCTCAACACGGTGCTCGAAGAAATCGACCAGCTGTGGCTGCCGGTGGTGCACTCGTGGCGCCTGAACGAGCGTCACTACGGTGCGCTGCAAGGCCTGGACAAGGGTGAAACCGCCGCCAAGTTCGGCGACGAGCAAGTCAAGATCTGGCGTCGTTCCTACGACGTGCCGCCGCCCGCGCTGGAAGAAGGCGACGCGCGCCTGAACACCAATGATCCGCGCTACCACGACCTGCCGGCTGCCGAGTTCCCCCGCACCGAGTGCCTGAAGGATACGGTTGCCCGTTTCGTGCCGTACTGGCTTGAAACAATCGCCCCGGAAGTGAAGGCTGGCAAGCGCGTGATCATCGCCGCCCACGGCAACAGCCTGCGTGCCCTGATCAAGTACCTCGACAACATGTCGGAAGCCGAGATCCTCGAGCTGAACATCCCGACGGCGCAGCCGCTCGTATATGAACTCGACGCCGATCTGAAGCCGATCAAGCACTACTATCTGGCCGATCCGGATGTGATTGCTGCTGCGGCTGCTGCCGTTGCGAATCAGGGCAAGGCCAAGTAAGACCGGCTGCTCTGTGATCCGCTCCCTGCTGATCGGGGCGAGGTGCGCTGCGGCGCTCCTCGCCTTTTTGTTTGCCAATGCTGCATGTCCGGCAGGGCATGCCACATCCGAGGTCGAGGCGCGCAAGGCCGATCTCGATCAACTGCACCAACGCATTCGTGCGCTGCAGGACGAAATTGCCGCTGCCGAGGCCTCGCGCAGCGAAGCGGCCGACGAGCTGTCGGATTCCGAGAAAGCCATTTCGGCTGCGCGTCGTCGTCTGCGCGAAATAGCCTCGGAACGTATCGCGGTGGAGGCCGAGATTCGCGCCCGCGAGGCCGAGCGCGATGCTGTCGCCGCCCGGCTGAATGCGCAGCGCAAGGCGCTCGGCGAGACCTTGTACCGCTACTATGTTTTCGGGCGTCGCGCCGGAACGCGCACGCTGCTGGGCGCCGATGATCCGAACCAGATTGCCCGCGACGCCTACTACCTTGAACGGCTGGCCGAGGTGCGCCGCGCCGAGATCGAGAACGCGCGCAAGACGCTGGCTGAGCATGAGCGCCTGATCGAAGAGGTCAAGCAGCGTCGTGAGGAAGTCGCCGCGCTCGAACGCGAGCAAGCAAAGGAAACGGCTCAACTCCAGACGGAGCAGAAGAAACGTGCCGAGGTGCTGGCACGGATCCAGGACAAGCTGCGTACGCAACGGCGCGAGGTCAGCTCCCTCAAGCAGAACGAGCAGCGCCTGGGCAAGCTGATCGACGGGCTGGCCAGACTGCCTCCGCCGAAAAAGCCGGCCAAGACGCGCCCTGCGTCGCCGACGCAAGCCACTGCGCCAGCCACCGCAAAACCGTCCGCGACGGGGCCCGCCGCAACGCCGCCGGCGTCGGCGCAAAGCGCTGCGGTGGAACCAGTGATCGGTAAAGCAGACGAGGCGGCGGATGCATCAATCCCTGAGGTCGCGTTTGGCACGCTCAAGGGCCGCCTCAAATGGCCGGTGCGAGGCGAACTTGTGGGACGCTTCGGTGCTCCAAGGGCAGACGGCGGGACGCAGTGGAAGGGCGTTTTCATCCGCGCTGGCGCCGGTGACGTGCGTGCGGTGGCCGCCGGTCGGGTCGTCTATGCCGACTGGCTGCGGGGCTTTGGCAACCTGGTGATCGTCGATCACGGTGACGGCTACATGACCGTCTACGGCAACAACGAGGCGCTCTACAAGCCCGCCGGCTCGCAGGTCAAGGCGGGCGACCCGATCGCAAGCATTGGTGCGAGCGGGGGGAGCGAGGAATCGGGTTTATACTTTGAAATCAGGCATCACGGTCAGGCTCAGGACCCCGCGAAGTGGGTCGCCAGCCGGTGAGCGGCGTCGCAAACTCAGAGATTCAGATGGCAAACGAAACGAAAATCCGCAGCAAGTTGCAGCAAGCCGGGCTGGTGATGGTGGGCTTGTGCGCCGGGGTGGCGCTGAGCCTCAACTATTCCGCCAGCGCGAACAAAGAGGCTGCTGCGCCCCTGCCGGTGGAGGAATTGCGTTCGTTCGCCGAAGTCTTCAACGCAATCAAGCAAGGCTACGTCGAGCCGGTGGATGACAAGAAGCTCATCACCAGCGCGATCAGCGGCATGCTGTCGGGGCTTGATCCGCATTCCACCTACCTTGATCCCGAGGCATACAAGGATCTGCAGGTTGGCACGCAGGGCGAATTCGGCGGGCTGGGCATCGAAGTCGGCATGGAAGACGGCTTCGTCAAGGTAATCTCGCCGATCGAGGATACGCCGGCCTTCCGCGCGGGCGTCCGTCCGGGTGACCTGATCATCAAGCTCGATGACACCGCGGTGAAGGGCATGACGCTCAACGACGCGGTGAAGAAGATGCGTGGCAAGCCCAAGACCACGATCAAGCTGACCATCGCACGCAAGGGTGAGAGCAAGCCGATCGAACTGACCCTGACGCGTGAAGTCATCCAGGTTCAGAGCGTCAAGGCGCGCATGGTCGAGCCGGGTATCGCCTACCTGCGCGTTGCGCAGTTCCAGGAAAACACCGCGCCGGCGATCGCCAAGGAGCTCACCAAGCTCGACAAGCAGGGCATCAAGGCGATCGTGCTGGATCTGCGCAACGACCCGGGCGGCCTGCTGCATGCCGCCGTCGGTGTCTCTGGGGCATTCCTGCCGTCGCAGACCCTGGTGGTGTCGACCGACGGCCGTACCGACGATTCGCGCCATAAATTCTATGTCGCACCGCAGGACTACCTGCGCGGCAGCAAGGACGATTTCCTCAAGGCGCTGCCTGCGTCGGCGAAGAACGCGCCGATGGTGGTGCTGGTGAATGGCGCCAGCGCCTCGGCATCCGAAATCGTTGCAGGCGCGCTGCAGGACCACAAACGCGCAGTGGTGGTCGGCACCCAGACCTTTGGCAAGGGCTCTGTACAGAGCATCCTGCCGCTTGCCGGCAACACGGCGATCAAGCTCACCACGGCGCGTTACTACACGCCGAGCGGACGCTCGATCCAGGCCAAGGGCATCGTGCCGGACATCGTGGTGGACGACACCCCGAACGGCTCGTTCCAGCGTCTGCGCGAAGCGGATCTCGATCACCACCTTGAAACGCCGGGGGGCAATCCGGAAGCAGCACCGCCGAAGGCCGAGCCGAGCGCGAAGGCGAAGCCGTCGAACCCGAAGGGCAAAGAGAAGGACGGTGACGAGCAGGACGCACCGCTCGCCCCGTTCGAGATCGGTGGCAAGAATGACCATCAACTGGCGCAAGCGCTCAATGTGCTGAAGGGCATGCAGATCGTCCAGCAAGCGCGCTGAGTGCGGCGCCGGTAGCAAAAGGGGGATTGGCCATGTTGGAACGCGACAAGGCTTACCGGCTCGCCGGCAGGAAACACGGGGTCCGCCGCCTCAATTGCGACGAGGAATCGCTGCGCAAACGGCGCGAAGTGCGCTTCCAGCGTCTGCCCGAAGGGCAGGCGGAACGGGCGGTACAGCGCCTGTCGGCCGTACCTGGCCTCGCCGTTGAGCGCGGGCTGCGCCGCGATTCGATCTGGATCACCTACTCGCTGGTCGACCACTCTCTCGAAGAGGTGGAAACCCTGTTGCACAGCATGGGGTTTCACCTTGATCCCTCGCTGTACACCCGCCTATTCAATGCCCTGGTGCGCTACTGCGAAGAGACTCAGTTGCATAACCTGCGCTCCCCTGAGCGCCTGATCAAGCAGTCGAACGAGGTCTATGTGAAGGCCTGGGAACACCACCTCCACGGCGATCACGACGATACGCCGGCCGAGCTGCGCGAATACAAGTAGCAATTCGGCGGCGTACCCATCGAACGGCGCGGCAGTTTTCCGCGCCGTTCTGTTTTGCGGAACCATCGATGAACGACGAACAACTGTTGCGCTACTCCCGCCACATCCTGCTGCCGGAGATCGACATCGCCGGACAGGCTGCGATCTGCAAGGCGCGCGTCCTGGTGGTCGGCGCCGGGGGGCTCGGTTCCCCTGCCGCGCTCTACCTCGCTTCGGCAGGGGTCGGGACGATCGTGTTGGCGGATGGCGACGAGGTCGACCTGACGAATCTGCAGCGCCAGATCCTGCACACGCAAGCGACGGTGGGCGAGGCGAAGGTGGCATCCGGCGCCAGGGCGCTGAATGCACTGAATCCGGAGGTCAGCGTCGTGGCCGTTCAGGCCCGGCTGGAGGGTGATGTGCTCGATCGGGCTGTCGCCGAGGCCGACCTGGTGCTCGATTGTTGCGACAACTTCGCAACGCGGCACGCGGTGAATCGCGCCTGCGTGCGTTACCGCAAGCCGCTCGTTTCCGGCGCTGCAATCCGCTTCGATGGTCAGGTCAGTGTGTTCGACCTGCGCCGCGACGATGCCCCCTGCTACCACTGCCTGTTCCCCGAAGGCGAGGCACTGGAAGAGTTGCGCTGCGCAGTGACAGGAGTGTTCGCGCCGCTCACCGGCATCATCGGCACGACCCAGGCGGCCGAAGCGCTCAAACTGCTCGCCGGCTGCGGCGAGGCGCTGGTCGGGCGCTTGCTGTTGCTCGATGCGCTGGCGATGCGCTGGCGCGAGGTGCGCTATCCGCGCGATCCGGGTTGTCTGATGTGCGGGTCGCGTGGGGTGTAGTCGATTCGCGCGCTAAGGGCGCAAGACGAGCCGCAGGTCTTCACCCATCTTGCGCACATCCATCCAGCGCATTCGCGGGACGTCCGCCATCGACGGAATCTGCGGCAGGGTGGCGAGACTCCGCGCGGTGTCGCCCATCAGGCAGGGCGCAAGGTAGAGCAGGATCTCGTCGGCAAGTCGCGCGCTGATCACGCCGCCGGACAGCCGCGCGCCCGCTTCGACCATCAGTTCGTTGATGTGGCGTTCGCCCAGCAGCGGCATCAGCGCGGCGAGGTCGATGCGGCCATCCACGGCAGGGCAGCGGATCAGCTCCGCGCCTGCAGCCCGCAAGGCATCGGCGCGGGGGCCGGTGTCGTCGGCGCAGGCGATCCAGACGGTGCCGCAGCCGAGCATGGCGGCGTCCGGCGGCGTATCGAGCCGTGCATCCACCACGATTCGGATCGGCTGGCGCGTGGTCTCGACTTCGCGCACCGTGAGCAAGGGGTTGTCCGCCAGAACGGTGCCGATGCCGGTCAGCACCGCGCAGGCACTGGCGCGCCAGTGGTGCACGTCGCGTCGCGCGGCGGCGCTGGTGATCCATTGGCTCTGCCCGTTGGCCAATGCCGTGCGGCCGTCCGCCGATGCGGCGATCTTCACGCGCACCCAGGGGCGCCCGCGCGTCATGCGCGAGACGAATCCGGCATTGAGTTCGCGCGCCTCGCCGGCGAGCAGGCCGCTGGCGGTTTCGATGCCCGCTTCGTTGAGGCGGCGCAGCCCGTTGCCGCTGACCAGCGGGTTCGGATCTTCCATCGCCGACACGACGCGGGCGAGACCGGCGCGCACCAGCGCATCGGCGCAAGGCGGGGTGCGGCCGAAGTGGCTGCAGGGTTCCAGCGTGACGTAGGCGGTCGCACCACGGACGTCTTCGCCGCGCGCCGCCGCGTCGGCAAGTGCCTGGACCTCGGCATGGTTCTGGCCTGCAGGCTGTGTCCAGCCTTCACCGACGATGCTGCCATCGCGGACGATCACACAGCCGACGCGCGGATTGGGCGAGGTGATGTAGCGGCTGCGCTCTGCCAACTGCAGGGCGCGCGCCATGTAGCGATGGTCGTCGCCGCTGAAACTCACTCGCCGGCCTTGGGTTTGCGGGCGCGGGTCGGCGCGCGGGCGCTGAGTTCGCGGATGACTTCCGAGAATTCCTCGGCGTCTTCGAAGTTCCGATACACCGAGGCGAACCGGATGTAGGCGATCTTGTCGAGTTTGCGCAATTCGCGCATCACCAGTTCGCCGAGCTTCTCGCTCGGGATCTCGCGCTCGCCCAGCGAGAGCAGCTTTTCCTCAATGCGGCTGATCGCCGAATCGACGCTTTCCGCAGTTACTGGCCGCTTGCGCAGCGCGAGTTTCATGCTGGCGCGCAGCTTCTCGTGGTCGTATTCGGTGCGGCTGCCGTTGCGCTTGACGACCTGCGGCATGCGCAACTCGATCCGCTCGTAGGTGGTGAAACGCTTGTCGCAGGCAAGGCAGCGGCGGCGGCGGCGGACGATATCGCCTTCGTCGTTCTCACGGGTGTCGGTAACCTGCGTGGACGGCGTGCTGCAGAAGGGACATTTCATGAGGTGTCGGCGCTCGCGATCGGGTTCTGGATGTGAAACGGGCGCCGCAATGCGGCGCCCGTCGAGTCTAGCGGGGTCGAGGCGTGCTCGTCACGCGCCGTACACCGGGAACTTCTTGCACAGCGCCGACACTTCTTCGCGCACGCGGGCCAGCACGGCCTCGTCGGTCGGGGCGTCGAGCACGTCGGCGATCAGATGCGCGACGCGCTCGGCCTCGATCTCGGTGAAACCGCGGGTGGTCATCGCCGGCGAGCCGATACGGATGCCGCTGGTGACGAAGGGCTTCTCCGGATCCTTGGGAATCGCATTCTTGTTGACGGTGATGTGCGCACGGCCCAGTGCGGCCTCGGCATCCTTGCCGGTGATTTTCTTGGCGCGCAGGTCGACCAGGAAGAGGTGGCTGTCAGTGCCACCGGAGACGATGCGCAGACCGCGCACTTCGCCCAGCACGCGTGCCATCACACGGGCGTTGTTGATGACCTGTTCCTGGTAGTCGCGGAACGCAGGCGTCAGCGCCTCCTTGAAGGCCACCGCCTTCGCGGCGATGACATGCTCGAGCGGGCCGCCCTGCAGGCCGGGGAAGATGGCGGAGTTGATCGCCTTTTCGTGCTCGGCCTTCATCAGGATCACGCCACCGCGCGGGCCGCGCAGGGTCTTGTGCGTGGTCGAGGTGACGACGTCGGCGTGCGGCACCGGGTTCGGGTAGAACCCGGCGGCGATCAGGCCGGCGTAGTGCGCCATGTCGACCCAGAAGATCGCGCCGACTTCCTTGGCGATCTTGGCGAAGCGTTCGAAATCGATACGCAGCGAGTAGGCCGACGCGCCGGCAACGATGATGCGCGGCTTGTGCTCACGCGCCAGCGCTTCCATTGCGTCGTAGTCGATCTCTTCCTTTTCGTTGAGGCCGTAGGCAACGACGTTGAACCACTTGCCCGACATGTTCAGCGGCATGCCGTGCGTCAGGTGGCCCCCTTCGGCGAGGCTCATGCCCATGATCGTGTCGCCAGGCTTGGCGAAGGCCATCAGCACAGCCTGGTTGGCCTGCGAGCCGGAGTTCGGCTGCACGTTGGCGGCGTCGGCGCCGAAGACCTTCTTCAGGCGATCGATGGCCAGTTGTTCGACCACGTCCACATGCTCGCAGCCACCGTAGTAGCGCTTGCCCGGATAGCCTTCAGCGTACTTGTTGGTGAGCTGGGAGCCCTGGGCTTCCATCACCGCAGCGCTGACGTAGTTTTCGGAGGCGATCAGCTCGATGTGATCTTCCTGGCGGCGGTTTTCCGCTTCGATCGCGGCCCAGAGTTCCGGATCGACTTTGGCGAGTGTCTGCTGCTTTGAGAACATGGCGATGTGGGTCTGGCTGTGGGGTAAAACGCGGATTTTAGCACGCGTCAGGTGCTTGTTTCCTCAGGTTTTTTGCGGCGCGGCATGGCGTGGCGGGGCTCAGGGAAGCTCGTCGAGCGCCTGATCGAGATGGCTGCGTTCATCCCAGACCAGGATGCGCCAGTCGCCGTCTTCGCGCATCAGCCAGTTTACGGTGGCATTGCTGATCGGGAAGTCGCGCCGCTTTTCGAGCGGTAGATCGGTTGCCACCCGGTGGGCCATGTCGAGCACGCCGCCGTGCGTGGCGACCAGCACCCGGCCGCCCGGATGCGCGTCGGCGATCCGGTCAAGCGCCTTGCGCACCCGCTCAAGGAACACATGCAGGCTCTCGCCGCCGCCTGGAAAGTCAGCGTCCGGCACCCGCGCCTCGAAGCGGGCATAGGCGTCGGGGTAGCGCTCGCGGGCCTCGTCGTAGGTGAGCGCCTGGAAACTGCCGTAGTGCCGTTCGCGCCAGTGCGGATCGAGCCGCACCGACATGTGCAGACGATGCGCAACGGCTTCAGCCGTCTGGCGGGCGCGCGACAGATCGCTGGCGTAGATCGCATCGAAGCGCTCGTCGGCGAGGCTTTGCGCGAGCAGGCGTGCCTGCTCCTGGCCGGTATGGTTGAGCGGGATATCGGTGTGGCCCTGGATGCGGCGGGCGACGTTCCAGTCGGTCTCGCCGTGGCGGATCAGGCAGATGCGGGCAGTCATGCGGAGGCAGAGTCCATCGAAACGCAATCCAGAATTTTATGTCTAGCGGTTCGCGATGCCATACTTGCGCCACAACGAAAAAACGGGCCCTGCAACGGGCGCCCGGACCACCAGTGAGGAGACATCACCTTGGGCATTCTGCTGCGGTTATCCCGCTTGATTGACCTGCTCAATGAGCGGGTCGCGCGCGCTGCGTTCTGGCTGATCCTGATCGTCACCCTGATCAGTGCCGGCAACGCAGTGGTACGCAAGCTCTTCAACATGAGTTCCAACTCGCTGCTGGAAATCCAGTGGTACCTATTCTCAGGCGTTTTCCTGCTGTGCGCCGCGTTTGCCTTGCAGAAGAACGCGCATGTGCGGATCGACGTGATCTACGGGAAGTTTTCCAAGCGCACGCAGATGCTGATCGACATTTTCGGCACGGTGTTCTTCCTGTTCCCGATGGCCTTCATCATCCTGCGACTCTCCTGGCCGGTCTTCATGACCAGCCTCACATCCGGCGAAACGTCCGCGAACGCAGGGGGGCTGCCACTGTGGCCGGCGCGTTTGCTGTTGCCGGTGGGGATCTCCTTGCTGATCCTGCAGGGGTTTTCCGAGATCTTCAAGCGCGTGGCCTTCCTGACCGGCAAGGGACCCGATCCGACCGAGGGCATCGCTGGGCCGTCCGAAGAAGAGGAACTGGCTGAAGAGATCCGCAAGATGCGCGGCCTGGCGGAAGGGGAGGGCAAGTAATGGACTTCCTCATCCACAACATCGCACCGATCATCTTCCTGTCGATGGTCGTGCTGCTGCTGATCGGCTATCCGGTCGCGTTTTCGCTGGCGGCTACAGGTGTGATCTTCGGCCTCGTCGGCATCGAACTCGGGCTGCTGCAACCTTCCCTGTTCCAGGCGCTGCCGGACCGCATCTGGGGCGTGATGAACAACGACACGCTGCTGGCGATCCCTTTCTTCACCTTCATGGGCCTGATCCTCGAACGCAGTGGCATGGCCGAAGATTTGCTCGAAACCATCGGCCAACTGTTCGGCCCGGTGCGCGGCGGTCTGGCCTTCGCGGTGATCTTCGTTGGCGCGATGCTGGCAGCGACCACCGGTGTGGTGGCGGCATCGGTGATCTCGATGGGCCTTATCTCGCTGCCGATCATGCTGCGCTACGGTTACGACAAGCGGCTCGCCTCGGGCGTCATCGCTGCGTCCGGCACGCTGGCGCAGATCATCCCGCCTTCGCTGGTGCTGATCATCATGGCCGATCAGTTGGGTCGATCGGTGGGCGACATGTACAAGGGTGCGTTCATCCCGGGCTTCACGCTGACTGGCCTGTATGTCGGCTACGTGATCCTGGTGACGATGATCCGGCCAAACTGGGCGCCAGCCCTGCCGGCGGAAGCGCGCACGATCCGTGAGCCAAACGGCAAGAGTGGCCTGCTATCGCTGGCGGTGGTGGTGGCGCTGGCGATTGCGGTGGCGGTTGGTTTCGAGCACTGGTACTACGCGAATCAGCCGGATGCGCCGACCGACGAGAAGGTTGTTCTGCTGATGGCTTCGGGTGTGATCCTCGCCTTCCTGCTCGCGGTGTTCAACAAGGTGTTCAAGCTGGGGCTGCTTTCGCGCATGGCCGAGCAAGTCACTTTCGTGCTGATTCCGCCACTGCTGCTGATCTTCCTGGTGCTGGGCACGATCTTCCTTGGCATTGCCACGCCGACCGAAGGCGGTGCGATGGGCGCGACCGGTGCGCTGATCATGGCGGTGCTGCGCAAGCGGCTGGACGTGAAACTCCTCAAGCAGGCCATGGAGTCCACCGCCAAGCTCACCGCCTTCGTGGTCTTCATCCTGGTCGGCGCGCGGGTGTTCAGCCTCACCTTCTATGGTGTGGATGGCCACAAATGGGTTGAGCATCTGCTGCTGGATCTGCCGGGTGGCCAGGTGGGCTTCCTGATCGTGGTGAACATCCTGGTCTTCCTGCTTGCCTTCTTCCTCGACTTCTTCGAGCTGTCCTTCATCGTCGTGCCGCTGCTCGGGCCGGTGGCAGAGAAGCTGGGTATCGACCTGATCTGGTTCGGCGTGCTGCTCGGCGTGAACATGCAAACCTCGTTCATGCACCCGCCCTTCGGCTTCGCGCTTTTCTACCTGCGCTCGGTCGCGCCGGCGAGCGTGAAGACCACCGACATCTACTGGGGTGCAGTTCCCTTTGTGGTGATCCAGGTCATCATGGTGGCGCTCATAATCGTGTTCCCGGGCTTGGTCACGATGGGGCTGGACAAGAAAGTCGATGTCGATGTCGACAAGGTGCAACTCGATATTCCGCTCGATCAGATGAATGAGCCCGATTTGACGCCCCCCGGGGCGGACACGTCGGCGCCGGACCTGCCGCCGCCGGACATTCCGCCGCCAGAATCTGACTCGGCGAAGAAGTAAAGAAAAAGGCCCGCGAGATTCGCGGGCCTTTTTGCTGATCAGTGCTGGGTCGGCTTTGCCGTGCTGCGTCGGGTGGCCATCAGGCTGAGCACCACGCCGGTGGTAATGATCGCGGCGACGACACCCAGCGAGACGCCGATCGGCACCTTGTACCACTCGACGATCATCATCTTCGTGCCGATGAACAGCAGCACCAGGGCCAGCGCATGCTTCAGGTAAACGAAGCGGTCCGCCATGTCGGCGAGCAGGAAGTACATCGCGCGCAGACCGAGGATCGCGAAGATGTTCGACGTCAGCACGATGAACGGGTCGGTGGTGATCGCGAAGATCGCCGGGATCGAATCCACCGCGAAGATCACGTCAGAAATCTCGACCAGTACCAGCACCACGAACATCGGCGTGAACCAGCGCACGCCGTCGCGCACCAGCGTGAAAGATTCATTCTCGATCTTCTCGGTGATGCGCAGATGTCCGCGCATCCAGCGCAGCACCGGGTTCTTCGACAGATCGGCCTCGCCCTCAGACACGATCAGCATCTTGATGCCGGTGACGATCAGGAAGGCACCGAAGAGATAGAGAATCCAGTGGAACTTGGCGATCAGTACCGCGCCGGCAAAGATCATGACCGTACGCAGCACGATGGCCCCGACCACCCCGTAGAGCAGCACTCGCCGCTGGTATTCGATCGGCACCGCGAAGTAGCTGAAGATCATCAGCCACACGAACACATTGTCGACGGCGAGCGACTTCTCGATCAGATAGCCGGTGACGAACTCGGTGACGCGCAGATTGGCGACTTCGCGCCCTACGGTGGTGTCCAGCCAGAACCAGAGCGCCGCGGCGAATCCCATTGCGATGCTCACCCAGAAGACCGACCACCCTGCCGCCTCCTTGAAGCCCACTTTGTGGGCCTTGCGGCCGCCCAGCAGGAACAAGTCCATCAGGATGAATGCGAGTACGAGCACGAAGAAACCCGCCCACATCCACCAGGTACCAATTGTTGCCATCAAAAGCTCCTGAACGCGTCGAAATGAAAACGGCCTGCCCGTCGCCGGATCAGGCCGTACCTTCTGGACGGACCTTTGCCAGCTTCGGCAAAGGTCTTGCTCGCAGGCGGCCGTGGTACCGCGCTGCCCGGGTGCCCGACGACCCTGCCACAGGTCGCGTCATGACGAACACCCGATCGGGAGCTACTCCCCTTTGTTCAAGCAGGTTTGTCTCTCGATTTGCGAGAAAGTTCCGTTGTCCGATGTGAAAAGCCCCGCCGAGGCGGGGCGGTTCGTGGCCGTACAAGACGCCTATTTCTTGCCCGTATCCTTGGTGGCTGTCCCGCTACGTTGCTGTTGCAGGAAGTTGTCAAAGCGGCTTTCCGCCACACCGAACCAGAGGATCTGGTCATCGCGGAATTTTTTCCACTGATCGTAGATCTTCTTGAACTTCGGATTGGCGGCCGCCGTTTCTTCATACAGCTCAAAGGCCGCCTTGTACGAAGCCATCATCACTTCCGGCGGGAAGGGGCGCAGCTGGGTGCCGGTAGCGGCCAGCTTTTTCAGCGCAAACGGGTTTTTCGCGTCGTACTCGGCCTGCATGTCGACATGGGCGTACATGCATGCATCTTCGAGAATCGCCTTGTACTCCTTCGGCAGCGAATCCCATTGCTTCTGGTTCACATACACCGACAGCTGCGGACCACCCTCCCACCAACCGGGGTAGTAGTAGTACTTGGCGACCTTGTTGAAACCGAGCTTCTCGTCGTCGTAGGGGCCAACCCACTCGGCGGCGTCGATGGTGCCCTTCTCCAGCGCCGGGTAGATGTCGCCACCCGGAATCTGCTGCGGCACCGCACCCAGCTTGGCGATGACCTTGCCGGCGAAGCCGCCGATCCGCATCTTGAGGCCATCGAAATCCTTGACGGTCTTGATCTCCTTGCGGAACCAGCCGCCCATCTGCGCGCCGGTGTTGCCGCAGGGAATGTTGTAGATGCCGTAGTCCTTGAAGAGCTCGCGCATCAGGGCAAGGCCGCCGCCCTGCAGCATCCAGGCCGACTGTTGGCGGCTGTTGAGGCCGAAGGGCATCGCGGTGTCGAAGGCAAAGGTCGGATCCTTGCCGACGAAGTAATACGAAGCGGTGTGGCCAATTTCGACCGTGCCATCCTTGACGGCATCCAGAACGCCCGGGCCGGGGACGATTTCCCCTGCGGCGAATACCTGGATCTGGAATTTGCCGCCGGTCGCTTCCGCGACGCGCTTGGCCATCGTTTCGGCCGCGCCGTAGATGGTGTCGAGGCTCTTGGGAAAGCTCGACGCCAGGCGCCATTTGATCGTCGGCGCATCGGCGGCCATCGCGGGCATCGCCGCGGCGCCGACCGCCAGGCCGGCACTGGCGGACTTCAGGAATTTGCGACGTTCCACGGTGTCTCCTCTCCTCTGTGGGGTTGTTCGTGTGGGAACGTCGCGACTATACGAGAGCAGCGGGGCAGTCGTGAAGCGTCACATGCGCTGCGTCGCAAAACCGCAAAGCCTTGCTGCGTAAGGATTCCGTAAGGATCGCGCGGCGCGGCTTGCGGGGCTGGGTGACTTCCTGCCCTGCGGCTCAGTCGCCGGCCACTGTCATGTTGCCGATGAGCACCGAGCCGCAGTGTTTCGAGCCGCGGGTCAGCATGTCGTTACCGCAGGCGACGATATCTGCATACATCTCGCGCAGGTTGCCGGCGATGGTGATCTCGTGCACCGGGTAGGCGATCTCGCCGTTCTCGACCCAGTACCCGGCCGCGCCGCGCGAGTAGTCGCCGGTGACGTTGTTGACGCCGTGGCCGAGCAGTTCGGTGACGAACAGGCCACGCCCCATTTTCTTGAGCAGACCGTTCAGGTCCAGCTTGCCCGGCTGCAGGATCAGGTTGTGACAGCCGCCCGCGTTGCCGGTGGATTTGAGCCCCAGCTTGCGCGCCGAATAGCTGCCGAGGAACCAGCCGTTCAGGGTGCCGCGGGAGACGACCTCGCGCCGCGCCGTGGCGACCCCTTCGTCGTCGAACCAGCCGCTCGCCATGCCACCGGGGATGAACGGGTCCTCGAGCAATGTCACGACATCGGAGAACACCTTTTCGCCCAGCGCATCGAGCAGGAAGGAACTGCGGCGGTAGAGGCTGCCGCCGCTGGCTGCGGTGACGAAGTGGCCGATCAGGCTGGCCGCCAGCGGCGCCTCGAACAACACCGGCACCTCGCAGGTGCTGAGCTTGCGTGCATTCAGGCGCGACAGCGCGCGCCGCGCCGCATAGGCGCCAACGGCTTCGGGCGCGGGCAGAGTGGCCGCGTCGCGTTTGGTCACGAACCAGTCGTCGCGCTGCATGCCGTCGCCTTCCCCGGCAATCATCGAGCAACCAAAGCCGTGCCGGGTTGTCGCAAATCCTTCGCAGAAACCAAGGCTGTTGGCCGACACGAACTGGCTTTGCTGGGTCGAGACCGAGGCGCCTTCCGAATTGCTGACCTGATCGCTGACCGCAAAGCCGGCCTCCTCACAGCGCCGAGCCATGTCGATCGAGGTGTCGACATCGGTTGCCCAAGGGTGGAACAGGCCCAGTTCGCGCGGTTCGCGCGCGAGTTGGTCGGCATCCGGCAAGCCGGCGGCAGGGTCGCTGGCGGTGAAACGTGCGATCGACACCGCGGCGGCCACCGTGTCACGCAATGCCTGCGGCGCGAAGTCGGTGGTGCTGGCGTGGCCGCGCTGCTGGCCGAGGTACACGGTGACCGAGACGCCCTTGTCGCGGTGGTATTCGAGCGTGTCCACATCGCCCTGCCGCACCGTCACCGAATGCCCCCAGCCCTCCGATACGTCGACGCTGCAGGCCGACGCGCCCTGTGTCGTCGCATGGCGCAGCACATCGGCGGCGATCTCGCGCAGCGAGTCCTGGGTGAAGCTGAAACCTGTTCCAGTGGCCATTAGGGAAGCGTCCGTCGGGTCGAAAGCTATAATTTTACGTTCTTGTGGCCAAACTGCCTTCGGAAACTCCATGCCCCGCACTCCGCAACACCAGAATGACGACGACTCGGAAGAGTACGACGGCCCCAGCAAATCGCAGCGCAAGCGCGACATGCATGCCTTGCAGGCGATTGGCGAAGAGCTTGTGGCCCTGTCGCCGCAACGCCTCGCCAAGGTCCCGCTGCCAGAGCGCCTGCACGACGCGGTGCTCGAATATGCGCGGGTTGGCAAGCACGAAGCGAAACGGCGCCAGTTGCAGTACATCGGCAAGCTGATGCGTGACGTTGACCCCGCACCGATCCGCGAGGCGCTCGATGCCTTCGCGGGCGTCTCGCGCGCCGAGATTGCCCGTCAGCACAAGCTCGAACGTTTTCGCGAGCGTCTGCTCGAAGACGAGGCGGTGCTCGGCGAGATTGCATCGGCTTACCCCGCCGTCGATCTGCAGCACCTGCGCAATCTGCGCCGCAATGCGCTCAAGGAACGCGAGGCCGCCAAGCCGCCGCGTAGCTATCGCGAGATCTTTCGCATCTTGCGCGACCTGGAATACGCCAATGACGCCGATCAGCCTGAACCGGGTGACGAGGACGCAGAGGGCGACGAGGCATGAGCGAAACGCTTGTCATCGGTCTGGTGTCGATCAGCGACCGTGCGTCGACCGGGGTCTATGAGGACAAGGGGCTGCCGGCGCTCGAAGAATGGTTCGCGCGGACGCTGACGACGCCATGGCGGGCCGAGAAGCGCCTGATTCCGGATGATCAGGCGACGATCGAAGCGACCCTGATCGAACTGTGCGACGTCGCGGGCTGTCACCTGGTGCTGACCACCGGCGGCACCGGCCCGGCGCCGCGCGATGTGACGCCGGAAGCCACGCTCGCGGTGGCGCACAAGGTCATGCCGGGTTTCGGCGAACAGATGCGACAGATCGGCCTGGCCTTCGTGCCGACCGCGATCCTCTCGCGCCAGGTCGGCGTGATTCGCGGCAAGAGCCTGATCCTCAACCTGCCGGGCCAGCCCAAATCGATCCGCGAGACGCTCGAAGGCGTGCGCAACGACGACGGCTCGGTGCGCGTGCCGGGCATCTTCGCCGCGGTGCCGTATTGCATCGACCTGATCGGCGGGCCGTACGCCGAGACCAACGATGCTGTGGTCAAGGCGTTCCGGCCCAAGTCGGCGCAGCGCCCGGCGGGATGAAGCGTCGGGTGCCCTGCCTGGTCAGCGCGCGATCAACATCACCGTGCTGCGGCCGTTGGCGATGTAGCTGTCTTCCGGCGAAAGCGGCACCGCCTTGCCTTCCTCGGCAAAGTCTTCGCCGGGCGGCAGACTGGTGTCGACCACGCGGTACCAGTGCATGCCTGGGCCGGCGGGCGGCAGCTTGACCCACTGGGTGGCCGGATCGGCGTTCAGGATCAGGAACAGGTAGTAGCGCCCCTCGGCCGAGGCGATCTCGCCGCCGTCGAGCCGGTAACAGAGCGTACGGGCCTGCGGGTCGTCCCAGCGCGGCGGGTTCAGGTCGGTGCCGTACCAGGTGATGTCGGCGACGCCATCGCAGTTCATGTCCTGACCGATCAGGAACTTGCGCCGCTGCAGCACGGTGTAACGCCGGGTGAAGGCGATCGCGCGGCGGGTGAAGGTGAACAGGTCTGCGTGCCGCTGCACCAGGGACCAGTCGAACCAGCCGATCGCGTTGTCCTGGCAGTAGGCGTTGTTGTTGCCGTGCTGGGTGCGGCGCACTTCGTCACCACCGAGCAGCATCGGCGTGCCCATCGCAAACAGAAGCGCGCACAGGTGGTTGCGGATCATCTGGCCGCGCAGGCGCTCGATTTCGGCGTCATTGGTCGGCCCTTCGGCGCCGCAGTTCCACGAACTGTTGTCGTCGGAACCGTCGCGGTTGCCCTCCTGGTTTGCCTCGTTGTGCTTGCCGTTGTAGCTGACGAGATCGTTCAGCGTGAAGCCGTCGTGGCAGGTGATGAAGTTGACGCTGTTGAAGGCCGAGCGGCCATCATCGCCATACAGGTCTGACGAGCCGGTGAGCCGTCGGCCCAGCTCGCCCAGCAGCCCGCCGTCGCCCTTGGTGAACTTGCGCAGGGTGTCGCGGAAGCGGCCGTTCCATTCCGACCAGTCGACCGGGAAATTGCCGACCTGGTAGGTGCCCAGGTCCCACGGTTCGGCAATCAGTTTCACCCGCGACAGCACAGGGTCCTGGCCCACCGCATCGAAGAAGGCGCCGGTGCGCTGGAAGCCGCTCTCCTCGCGCCCCAGCACCGATGCCAGATCGAAACGGAAGCCGTCGACGTGCATTTCCTCGACCCAGTAGCGCAGTGAATCCATCACCAGCTTGATCACTGCGGGGCTGGCGAAATTCAGGCTGTTGCCGCAACCGGTGGTGTTGACGTAGTAGCGATTCGGCTCCGCTTCCGGGCCGGTGAGGGTGTAGTAGCTCGGGTTGTCGATGCCGCGCAGCGACAGTGTCGGGCCGTGTTCATTGCCTTCGGCGCTGTGGTTATAGACGACGTCGAGAATCACCTCGATGCCGGCCTGGTGCAGGGCCCGCACCAGCGTCTTGAATTCCGTGACCTCGCAGCCCGGCGCTCGACCGGTGCCGTAACTCGGCTCCGGCGCGAAGAAGGCCAGCGTGTTGTAGCCCCAATAGTTCGTCAGCCCCCGTTCGCCGAGGAAGTCTTCGACATGGAAGGCATGCACCGGCAATAACTCGACGGCATTGACGCCGAGTTCCTTCAGATAGGGAATCTTCTCGATGAAGCCAAGGTAGGTGCCGCGCTGCTTGGCGCCGGACGCGGGGTCGGCGGTGAAACCCTTTACGTGGGTCTCGTAGATCACCAATTGTTCGAACGGAATCATTGGCGGGGTGTCGTTGCCCCAGTCGAAGGCCGGGTCGACCACGATGCCCTTGGGCATCACCGCACTGTTGTCGCGAGTGTCGAGCGACAGATCCCCCAGTGGCGATGCCGGGTCATACGCCAGCAGCAGGTTGCCGGGGTTGGTCGGCTTGCCCGAGATCGCTCGCGCATACGGATCGAGCAGCAGCTTGTGCGGATTGAAGCGCAGCCCCCGCACCGAATCGATCGCGCCATCGACCTTGAACCCGTACAACTGGCCGGGTTTGAGGCCGGGTACGAAGCCGTGCCACACATACCGGTCGCGTTCGGTCAGTTCAAGAATGTCGCTCGGCGAACCGCCCGCTTCGTCGAAGAGATGCAGGAATACCCGCGTGGCGTGGCGCGAATACAGTGCGAAGTTGACGCCGCCGGGTTCGGGCGTTGCGCCCAGCGGATACCAGCGGCCGGGCAAAACGTTCCTCGGGCTGGGCGGGACAGGTGTGGCGGCCATCGCGACGATCCTTGTAAAGGCAGGCTGGCCCTGCGATTACCTTGATCGTAGAAGCCGGATCAAACGCTTGCCACGGGAATTGAATGACGTCGTGATGTCGTGCGTCGCCGCCCGAGACGCCGGGTGAAGTCCGACACCCGGCGAGCCTTGTTTGTTTCAGAGTCGATCGATTTGCTGCTTGGCGTAATCGGCGCCGCTGCCGCTGGGTACCAATTCCAGATAGGTGCCGAAGGCTTTTCGGGCGCAATCCTTTTCACCCGACTGGATGCAGGCGTCGCCCAGATTGCGGTAGGCCACCGCGCGAGAAGGGTCCATCTTGATCGTGTTCTCGAACCAGCGCGCGGCCTCTTTGTACTTCTGCTGCTTCAGGTAGATGAAGCCAAGGTTGTTCGCCGCCAACGCGAAGTCCGGCCGCTGTTTCAAGGCTTCGGTGAACTGCGCTTCGGCGGCGGCGTACTGTTGTTCGCGATACAGCTGAAGGCCGCGGTCATTGGCGCGCTGGGCGAGTTGCCGGGCGTTGGCCGCCACCGGTTTGGGCACGGCAAGTTTCGTCTCGTTGCCTTGCAGGTCTTTCACCGTGACCGGTGCCGAAGACGCCGCCGGCGTCGCCTCGGCCAGCTTCTGGTTCAGTGCAAGGGCTTCGCGCGGCAGTTGTTCGGTCGCGGGGCTGAGGAACTCGGTTTCGGGTTTGAGCTGGAACACGAATTCACCGCCCTGCGACCCGGGCAGGCTGCCGAAGGCTGGCGTCTGCTGCGAGATGCTTGCGACTGCAGGTGCAATGTAGGCGGCCAGCTCGGTGCCGGTGATGAAACCGTCGCCGTTCAGGTCTGCCTTGCCGGCGAGGCCTTGCAGCAGTGTCCACGTGAACACCGAATGCCCGTTCGGGCCGCCGTCGGCCACCAGTTGGTCCGCACCACCTGCGGTGAGCATCTGGCGGCCGATGCGGCGTGCGTTTTCCTTCAGGAAGGCGTTGTTGCCTCCGCCGCGAGTGAGGCCGAGGCCGCTGTAGCAGGCGTCCATCACGAACAGCACATGCTTGGCGGTGAGGCTCTCGGCGATGTTCTGGATCTCGGTCATCGGGATCGCGTCGGACGCCATCTGGGCGGGGTCTGAGTCCACCGGAATGATGTAGCCCAGATCGCGGCCGGAACTGAGTTTGCGCGTCGCGCCGTGACCAGCGAAAAAGACAAAGATGCGGTCATTCTTCTTCACGCCGCCGTGTGCAAGGCGATCATGGAAGGTGGAGAGGATCGCGTTGCGGGTCGCCTCGCCGTTCTTCAGGCTGAACACCCGTTCGCTGGCGAAGCCGAATTCGTCGATCAGGGCCTGGCGGATCGCATCGGCGTCGCGCGCGGCGTACTGCAGCTTGGGCCATTTGGCGTAGTTGTCGATGCCGACGACCACCGCCCAGGAATCCTCATAGCCGGTCGTTACCGTGGTCTTGTCTTCGGCGGGCGAGGGGGCGGCGGTCGACGCGCTGAAGCCCTTGCCATCCCACCCGGCGAAGCGGTAGCCCTCGGCGGTGAGCTGTTCGAGGATCTTCGGCAGCGCGGTGACGGTGCGCTCGTGGATGTCGTGGAACAGGATGATGCCGCGCCCCTCCTTGGCCACGCTCTTAAGCACGCGATCGGCGATGGAGTTGGGCACCGGATCAGCCCAGTCCAGCGAATCGATGTTCCACATGATCGATCTCAGCTTCAGTGCGGCCAGCTCGTTCATGGCCTCGCGGCTGCTCGCGCCGTAGGGGAAGCGGAAGAGGTGCGAGGGGCTCGGGTCGACGACCTTGAGCAACTGGTCGGTGCGGTTGATTTCCGCCTTGAGCGGATCGCCTGTTTCCTTCGACAACTGGGCGTGGCTGTAGCTGTGGTTGGCCAGCACGTAACCGGCATCCTTGAGTCGCTTGGCCACGTTGGCACGCGCGCCAAGTTGCGCCTTTCCGGAATCATTCACCGACCCGAGGTTGTTGCCGACCTCGAAGAAAACCGCCGGCGCGTTGTATTGCTTGAGGATCGCTGCGATCTCGTCGGTGTAGGCATTGTGCGGGCCATCGTCGAAGGTCAATACCAGCGTCTTGGGCGGAAGGTCGTAACCGAACACCGGCTTTTCCTGGTCGTCGTCGCCCGCCTTGGCGGCGGGGTAGGGCACGATCTGCCCGTAGTCCTTCATGATCTGCTCACGCGAGTACAGCTTCTTCAAGTGCGCGACGTAGTCGTCCCACTTCTCGCGCTTGAGGGTGATCGCGCGGGTCTCGAAACGGTCGAACACCTGACGCAGCTCCTTGTCGTACTGGTGCTCGATTTCCTGCATGGCGTCCAGGTCTTCGCCGACACGCTTGTGGAGTTTGATCGCGGGCAGCGTCGAGTCCTGCTGCAGGCTCAGTTCGAGCGCCTTGAGCAGTTCGCGGTAGGCGAGGCGGTCGGCATCGAAGAGCCCCTTGCCGGACTCGACCTGGGCGAGCAGCGCCTCAAAGGTTTCGAAGCGGCGCTCCTGGGCGGATGTGGTCAGCGCGGCGATGCGCGCTTCGAGCTTGGCGCGGTCTGCGAGGTTTTCGTGGAACAGCGCCTGCCCCACTTGATTGGCTGCGGCGCGCTCCGTGTCGCTCATCGCGCGCTCGTCGGCCAGCAACACGATCAGCTTGCGATAACGCTCCAGCAGCAGCTGCGCGCCGGGCAGCAGATCTTCGGCGGCAACGGTGCCTGCGGACGGTGCGCTCGTCGCGGTTGCCGCGGTGTTCGAGGCGGTGTTGGGCTTGCAGCCTGCCAGGAGGCCGGTGCAGAGCAGGAGCGTAGGCAGGATGGCAGGTACGAGGCGCATGGCGGATTTGACTGGAGAGCAAACCCGGCAGTCTACGACAGTCCAATGTCATTGGCTGCGCATTGTCGGGGTCCAGCTCTTCTCTGGTTCGTGCGGGGGGGGCTCGGTGGCCTCGTCATGTCGAAGCGAGCCGCACCCCAGTGCCTGCGGCGCCTGCGCCCCTAGCTCGCGTCGCTTGCCCGCTGCGGGGCGACCGCCGGGAACGTCAGCACGAAGGTCGCGCCGCCGAGCGGGTGATTGCTCGCTTCGATCTTGCCCCCGAGGATGCCGCGCGCCAGGTTGTGGCAGATGTAGAGCCCGAGGCCACTTCCACCAGCACCAAGCTGTGTCGTGAAGAAGGGGTCGAAGATGTGCGGCAGGTATTGCGTTTCGATGCCCTTGCCGTCGTCGCGCAACGTCAATTGCACCGTGCCATGCGAGACATGTGCGCCCAGTTCGATCAATCCGTCCTTGCGTCCTGCAAGGCCATGCAGCAACGCGTTCTGGATCAGGTTGGTGACGATCTGCTCGATCGCGCCGGGGTAGCTGTCGCAGGCAATCTGGGGGCCAATGCTTGATTCGATGCGTTGCCCGCTGTGCTTGAACAGTGGCACCAATGCGTGCAGCGTATCGTCGATGAGTGCGCCGAGGTCGAATTGCCGCCGCCGCATGCTGGTCTGATCGACCGCGACTTGCTTGAAGTCGTTGATCAGGCGACCGGCGCGCAAGCTGTTGTTTTCGATCAGCGACATGCCGGCGCCCAGGTCTTCGAGAAACTCGGTGAGCTTGCTGCGCGAGATGGAGCCTCCCTCGACCATTGCCTTCAGCTCACGCGCGCGCTCGGACATCGTGGATGAGGTCGTGACCACCATGCCCACCGGGGTGTTGAGCTCATGGGCGATGCCGGCGACAAGGCTGCCAAGCGCTGCGAGTTTCTCGCTCTGGACCAGCTGGTCCATTGCCTGCTTGAGCTCGAAAGTGCGTTGCGCCACGCGCGCTTCGAGGGTCTCGTTCAATTGCGTGAGATTGGCCAGCGCCTGAGCCAGCGATGCCTGCGTCGCGCGCTGCTCGGTTATATCGGTCGCAATTGCCGAGACGGCATAGATTTCGCTGGCTGCATTGCGCAGCGGGAAGCGTTCGCTCAGCCACACGCGTTCGCCCAGTTGTTCTTCAACGCGCAGGCTGCCTTCCGCTTGCGCTGCCGCGCGATCGGCCTGGTCGCGGGCTTGCGCGATAGGTGTCGGAAACAGGTCGATATCTTGCAAGCCAATGACCGCCTCGGTGCTGACGCCAAGTTGCTCGGCGAATTGCTGGTTGGCGAGCAGGTAGCGGCCGTCCATGGTCTTCATGGTGATCGCGGCCGGAGCGTGATCGATCAGCGCTTGCAGAAGGTGTGCGTTTTCCTTGATGGCGGCCTCGCGCTCCTCGATTGCGCAAAGCATCCGGTTGACGGCCATGCCCAGCGCGGCGATCTCGTCTGAGCCATGAGTGCTGACCCGTTGGCTGTAATCGCGCCGCTCGGTCACGCGCGCAGCCAGTTCAGCCAGATCGTGCACCGGGATCAACACCCGCCTGCGAAGTGCGACGACCAGCACCAGAATCAACACCGCTTCGGCGGCGATCACACTGAGCAGCAACAGGCCATATCGCGGCAGGCGTTCGGCCAGTGTCGGCAGCCGTTCTTCCAACAGCAACTGCCCGACGGACTGGTCCTGAACCATGACGGATTCGACGTGGCGGATCGAGCCAGCCCCCTGGGCCGGTTGCGGGCGTTTCGGGCATCGTGCGCCGGACGGGCTGTAATGCGCGAGCAGGGTCGCTTCCTCGGCGTACAGGCAGCCCAGCACAACCGCAGGTGCGGTGCGCAGCGTCTGCAGGTTCTCGGTGGCCGCGCGGGTGTCGTTGAAGGCAAGTGCGGCGGCGCTGTTGAGTGCGAGAATCTGTGCGCGGCCGCGCAAGTCCTGCAGCGCGCGGTCGCGGTAGGTCAATTGTTCGTAGCCAAGCAAAAGGGCGACATGGAGGATCAGCCCCAGCAGCAGTACGCCAACGCTCAAGCGGATCAGGCGTTGTTGCAGCTTCATGGCAGGGTGCCCTCAACATGCTCGGCGACGGCGAGCAGACGTGAGCTGACTTGCAGATGCGCCTGCCGTGCGTTGTCGAGATTTACCTCGAAGCGCAACGTGTTGTTCTGATACACGAGGTTGATCACACCGCCTTTTTGCAGGAAGCCCGGTTGTTCGCCTACGGTGAGCACGCTGCGATCCCGCGTGACTGACAGCCATTGGCGGGTCTGCGTGCTGTCGCGACCGAGGAAGAGCAGCGTGCAGCCTTCAATTTCCCCCGGGTCGAGCAGCCGCCTCACTGTTGCGCCGCTCCTGACCTGGTTGCGTTCGAGCCATTCGGCGATGTCGTCTGCGCCGACCAGGCAAAGTTGGTGTCCTGACGTTGCAGGCCACTGCACGTAACGGGTGAAATTGATCAGGTACGCCGCTTTCACCTGTGCTTCGCCGAGTGCCGCGTGGCCGTGCTGTGCGGCCAGTGCGACTGCCAGGCAAGCCAGGCGGGTGATGCGTCCCTGCAAGCGGTGGGGCCAGGCGCTAATCGATGCCCCCTATCCGCATGGTGTTGTGCGCCGTAGGCGATGCGTCTCGGGGCGCGATCGGCGATCCGTTAGAACTCATGCCGATATCCCACTGCGATTGCGGGCGCCTCAGCGCGGTAGTTGGTGCCGTTGAGCAGGTAGAGGCGCTTGTTGTAGCGATGGTCCACCCAGCCAAGCGCGTTGTAGGCGTTGAAGCTGAACGTGTCGCGCTGCGTCATCTGGTACTGCGCGCCGAAGTCCAGGAACACGGCTTCCTGGAAGCTGTCGGTGTAACCCGGATCGGACAGGGAGGATGTTGATGGTGAGCCTGGATGAAATGCGTCGTTGATGGCTTGCGTGACTGCCTGTGCGCCCGGGTAGCCCCAGAACACGCGCAGCGCCCCGCTCAGACGCCACTGCGGGGCGTATTGCCAGGTCGCTGCGATCTTGGTGATCTGGTTGCTCCAGTTATTCAGATCATTGCCATAGCCGAGATAGGCCGCCGAAAGGCGCGTGACCACACCGGGTTCCGCATTGAACTCAAGCAAGCGCGTCGACGCGTGCGAAGCCGAGAGCCGCCACGCCGCCGTCTTGTAGCTGAGTTCGAATTCAGCGCCGGTGTAGTTGAAGTCGGCGATGCGGGTCGAGCGCAGGCTTGCGGTGTTGATGCCAATCACCTGCACCTGGTTGTAGAACATCGAGACGTCAAGGCGTAGCGCGGGCGTCAGGGTTCGTTGATAGATCAGTTCGATGCCCTGCAGGATTTCGGGTTCCGACGTTTGCCCGGCGCGGTGCTGTTTGAACAGTTCCTCTGCGTTGTTCTTGCGCACCGAGCGGCTCAACACCGACTTGAACGTGTCGCGTTCGTTCGGCGCATACACAACAGACCAGCGCGGCGACCACATGGCTTGCGTGTATTCGTCCTTGTCCACGCGAAGGCCCAGGAAATTGGTGAGCGTGTCGGTGGCTTGCCACTGGTGTTCGCCAAACAGACCAAATGCGCTGGTGCTCCACTGGGGCGTGTTGGGGCCAATCGCGGCTGAGTATGGCGGCACATCGCCATAGCCGGGGCTCGGCAGTCCGTAGCGCGAATAGACGTATTCGGCTCCGGCGGCAAATGCCTGGGTATCGCCCGCCTTGCCGCGCAGCGTGCCGCGCAAGGTGTAGTGATCCTCGCGGTGGTTCTCGCTTGGTGTCCAGGGCGGTGCGATGCGGGTGATGGTGCGTTCGTAAGTGAAGCTGTCGTAGCCCCCCTTGAGTTCGAGCGACAGATCGCGCCCCAGTGCCCAGCGGTTCGACAGATCGAGCACCAGCTGGCGGTAACCCACACCCTGGATCGGGAAGCTTGCCTGTGGGCTGCCCGGCGCGCCGAATCCCACCGGTGGCAGGCCGAAGATCTTGTGCTCCCAGGTCAGTTCTTCGCCGCCTTGGGTGTAGCGCAGCCAGGCGCGGAAGTCGTCCAGTTCGTAGTCGGCGTGGAACTTCATGCGCGGCTTGCCTCGGAAGGCGGCATGGTTGTCCGGCACCTCGAACGGCGTGGGCTCACCGGCATGCACGGTCTGGCCCCAGGTGGTCTGAAAGGTATTGCCATAGACCATCGGGGCGTCGGACTGGTCGGCGCCCTGGTAGGCCGCCATGCCGGCATACAGCAGCAAGCCATGCCGCGCGCCGAAGCTCAGGCTCTTCTTGAACTCCAGGCTCTCGAATTGCTCGACGGCCCCTAGTTTGAGCGTGGCCGCGTCACCGCTGTTGTCGGTGGCCGATTCGGTCTGGATGTTGATGACCATCGACACAGCACCGGGGCCGTAGATCACCGAGCCGGGGCCGCGCACGACGTCGATGTGGTGGATGTCGTCGAGCATCGGCAGATCCCGTTCGCTCATCGCACCGTAGTGCGTCAGCTCGTTCAGGACTCGGCCGTTGAGGACGATCAGGTATTTGTCGTCGCGGTCACCGATGATCGCGCGCATGCCCATGTGGGGCGCTTCCCAGTGGTGCGGGAGGTAGTGAAAGTTCGGGACGTAGGTTTCGAGCAGGTCGAAAAGACTGCGTGCCGCGCTGTCGCGGATCATCGAGCGGTCGATCACGGTGACCGAAGCCGGCTGGCGGCGGGCGGTCGTTGGCGTCATCGTGGCGCTCGGCGCCAGCGTGATTTCGCCGAGCCGCGCCAGATCCATGTCGAGCAACGTATCGTCTGCCGTCTGCGCTGAAACCGATGCACAGGTCAGAGCGATCAGCAAACCGCTGCTGTACCTGACCGTGTTCTTCTTCATGTTGCTCCCTCGCGCTGGCATGAACGATCGTCGCAGAGGGCGCTGAATTAGGGGGCTGCAAACGCAGGGGTCGCGCCCTGCGCCCCCATCCTTCAGTTACGGCATCGATGGTCGCGGGCTTGAACAGGACGCGGTCGACCGTGCCCTTGTGGGGGCTCAGCAGTGCGTCGCACACGCAATACTGAAATTGTCTGTTGAGGCAGTCGAGTTTCTCGGGTTCATGCGCCCGACAAATCCACCAAAAAACGGCAGTTCCGTTGATTTTGTTAAATCTGTTCCGGGCCAGGACTCTGCGGGGTGTGTGCCCCTTAAGTTCATGTTTTCGAAGCCGTTAAGAGCCGTACGGAACGAAGCGAGAGGGGAAGCCCTCCGCACTATAAAGATCTATCGGAGGGCAGGTCCTGACCAGGGCTCGCCCTCCCGGAGTGCTTGCCATGAGCGTAACCGCGATCATCAACGGGATCACCGTCAGTCCGATCGAGAGCATTGTCGGGTCGACTGATACCGATACCGTAACCCTGCTGACTGGCGGGACGCTGGCCATCGGCGCAGTGGAGTCGCTGACCGGGACCGGCGCGGTCGAGACCGTGACCTTGCTGAGCGCGGGCGACATGGTGGTCGATGCCATCGACTCGCTGCTCGGCTCCAACGCCACCGATACGATTACGCTGGCCAGCGCAAGCACGATCGCGATCAGCAGCGTCGAGAGCCTGGTCGGCAGCACCGATACCGACACGGTGACGATGCTGGCTGCGGGCAGCATGCTGGTGAGTGCGGTCGAGACGCTGATCGGCTCGACCGGAACGGACACTGTCACCATCGACGCTGGCGGGCTCTCGATCAGCGTGTCCGCGGTCGATACGTTGATCGGCTCCACGGACGCCGATACCGTCACGCTGCTGGCTGGTGGGGCGGTCGCCATTTCCGATATCGACAGCCTGACCGGCTCAACCGACGTCGACACCATCACGCTCCTGGCGGCGTCCGATGTCGCGATCGCCAATGTCGAGTCGCTGATCTCCACTGCAGGTGGCGACACCGTGACCCTGCTGGCGGCCAGCAACCTGGTGGTGTCGGGGTCGATCGACAGCCTCGTCGGCTCCGGCGGCACGGATACGGTGACTTTCCTGGATCAGGCCGATGTGTCGGTGTCTGCAGTCGAGACCGTCATCGGCTCGACGGACTCGGATACCGTGACGCTGCTCGCCAACGGTTCGCTATCTGTGTCGGGCGTCGAGAATCTGGTCGCGACCACCGATACCGACACGGTGACGCTGCTCGATGCAGCGGTGATGACCGTCAGCGATGTGGATACCCTGATCGGTTCCACCGGTACGGACACCGTGACGCTCGCCGCCGGTGGGGCGACGATCGCAGTTTCCGGCATCGAGTCGCTGCTGACCTCCGGTTCCGGTGACACGGTAACGCTGCTGGCGGCGGGTTCGATCGCCCTGGACGGCGGTATCGGGAGCCTGCTTGGCTCGGGCGGTGCCGATACAGTGACGCTGCTGTCGGCGGCCGACCTCGCATTGAGTGCCGTCGAGACGGTGATCGGCTCAGCCGGTGCTGACACCCTGACGCTGCTGGCCAGCGGCTCGATTGCCTTGTCGGCAGTCGAGTCCATCGTCGGCACCACGGACACAGACACGGTTTCGCTGCTGGCGGGCAGCAGCCTGACGGTCAGCGACGTGGATACCGTGCTCGGTTCGACGGGCACCGATACGGTGACGATCGTTGCGGGCGGCCTCGCCATCGCGGCATCCGGCGTCGAAACCGTGCTCGGCTCGACCGATGTCGAAACCCTGACGCTGCTTGCTGCTGGCAGCAGCGCGCTGTCCGATGTGGAAAGTGTCATCGGCAGTGGTGGCGTCGATACGGTGACGCTGCTCGCGGCTTCCGACATCGTGGTGGGGGGCGTCGAGTCGCTGGTGTCCAGTGCCGGTGGCGATACCGTCACCTTGCTGTCCGCAAGCTCGCTGGTTCTCTCCGGCAACGTCGATAGCGTCATCGGCAGTGCCGGCGTCGATACCCTGACCTTCCTCGACCAGGCCGAGGTCGCGATCTCGGATGTGCAGACGGTCATCGGCTCGACCGATAGCGACACGATTACGCTGCTTGCGGCGGGGGCCCTGTCGGTCTCAAGTGTCGAGGATCTGGTCGGAACGACCGATGTCGACACGGTCACCCTGCTCGATGGCGTCGCGATCCAGGTGAGTGACGTCGATTCGCTGATCGGCTCGTCCGGCACCGACACCGTCACGCTGGCGGCGGGCGGTGCGACGATTGCCGTTCAGGGCATCGAATCGCTGCTGAGCGCAGGCTCGGGCGACACGGTTACGCTCCTTTCTGCCTCGAACATTGCGATCGACGGCAACATTGCGAGCCTGACCGGCGCGGCGGGCGCCGATACGGTGACGCTGCTCTCGGCCGCCGATCTCGCGATCAGCGCGGTCGAATCGGTGATCGGTTCGGCGGGCACGGACACGCTGACGCTGATGGCAGCGGGTCATGTGCGGGTGTCCGGCATTGAATCGATCGTTGCGACTGCCGGGGTCGAGACGGTGACGCTGCTGGCGGCCGGATCGCTCTGGGTCAGCGATGTCGATACGGTGATCGGTTCGACCAGCACCGACACCGTCACGCTGGCGGACGGCGGGGCCACGATCTCGGTTACGCGGGTTGAGACCCTGATCGGCTCGACCGACACCGATACCGTCACGATGATTTCCGGTGGTGCCTTTGCCGTATCGGGGATTGACAGCCTGATTGGCTCTGCCGATGCCGACGTAGTGACGGTTCTGGATGCCGCAAGCGTTGCGGTGGATGCAGTCGAGAGCGTGCTCGGTGCGAACGCGAGCGACACCATCACGCTGACGCTGCTCAACGCGAACCATGTTCGTGTGCTGCAGGTGGACTCCGTGATCGGGACCACCGATGGAGACACGGTCACGCTGCTCGCGGCAAGCGACATCACCTTGTCGGATATCGACGTCGTGATCGGGTCGGCCGGTACGGATACCGTCACACTCGATAACGCGATCGCGCTGGCGGTGTCGGGCATCGAGTCCCTCGTCGGCACCACCGACGTCGAGACTGTGACCCTGCTTGCGGGGGGCAGCCTTGCAATCGACGACATCGAGTCCGTCCTCGGTTCGACCGATGTGGATGTCCTCACGATGATCTCCGGCGGGGCGCTTGCGACCCAGTCGGTCGAAACCGTCATCGGCACGGGTGGTACCGATACCCTGACGATCCTCTCAGGTGGCACTGTCGCGGTGACGGCAGTGGAATCTGTCATCGGCTCCGCAGGTGCTGACGCCGTGACCTTGCTGGAGGCGGCGACGCTGGTCGTTTCGGCGATCGACAGCGTTATCGGCACGACCGGGACCGACACCGTGACGATGGCCGCCGCCGGAAGCCTGCGCGTCCAGGACGTCGAGTCGGTTCTCGGTACCACCGGCACCGACACCCTGACCCTGCTGACGGCTGGGCAGGTCTCCACTTCGTCAATCGAAACCCTGATCGGCTCCGCTGGCCAGGACCGGATCACCTTGCTGGCCGCAGGTGCAGTGCGCGTCTCCTCGATCGAGACGCTGATCGGTACCGCCGGCACCGAAACGGTGACGATGCTCGCCGGTGGCGCGATGCGGATTTCGGCCATCGAATCGGTGATCGGCTCCTCCGGCACTGATACGCTGACCCTGCTGACGGCAGCCTCGCTGACGGTGTCGAGTGTTGAACTCGTCGTCGGTTCGGCCGGGACGGATACCGTCACGATGCTCAGCGCCGGCAGTATCAAGACCAGCGGCGTCGAGTCGGTGATCGGTTCGTCCGGTGACGATGCCTTGTCGCTCTTCGGCGCAAGCACGGTTGCCATCTCCGCGATCGAGAGCCTGACTGGTTCGACCAGCACCGATACCGTGACCTTGCTGGCGGCCACAGACCTTTACGCCTCCGCGGTCGATACGCTGATCGGCTCTGCGGGCATCGATACGATGAACCTGCTTGTCAGCGCGAGCGTCGCGGTATCCGCGGTGGAGAGCGTGGTCGGCGGTTCGGGCGTCGATACCCTGACCCTGCTTGCCGCAGGTAGCGTCACGGTCGCCAAGGTCGAAAGCGTCCTTGGCACGACCGACGTCGAGACCCTGACCCTGATGGGTGGTGGCGCCGTTGCGGTGTCGGACATCGAAAGCCTGATTGGCGGCGCTGGCGCCGACACGGTGACGCTGCTTGCAGCCGATAGCGTGGCGATCAGTGGCGTCGAACGCCTTGTCGGTACCACGGGGACCGACACCGTTACCATGCTGGCTGCCGGCTCGCTGTCGGTGGCCAAGGTTGAATCCCTGCTGGGCTCCACCGGAACTGATACGCTGACGCTGACCGAGGCGGGCTCCATCGCGCTCTCCAGCGTCGAATCGGTCCTCGGTACGACCGGCGTCGATACCGTGACCCTGATCGGAGGCTCCGGTACGGTCGTGATGTCGGCGATCGACAGCGTGATCGGCACGGGCGGCACCGATGTCGTGCAGTTGATGTCGGGTGGTGCGGTGCGTGTGTCGGCGGTCGAGAGCATCATCGGCACGACCGATGCCGAGACGCTCGTGCTGCTGGCGGCGGGCTCGGTCGCCGTGTCGCAGATCGACTCTGTGATCGGTACCGCTGGAACCGAAACCATCACGCTGCTGGCGGCGGGTGCGCTCGCGGTATCCGGCGTTGAATCGATCATCGGTACGACTGGTGTCGAGACCCTGACGTTGCTCAGCGCAGCGGCTGTGGCACTTTCCGATGTTGATAGCGTGATCGGCACATCCGGCACCGAGACGGTGACCCTGCTCAACGCCGGTCGCGTGGTGATGGTTGGCATTGAATCGGTCGTCGGCTCTGCCGGCGCCGATACGGTCGTGTTGCAGTCCGCCACGAACCTGCGTGCCTCTGCGGTCGAGAGCGTGATCGGTTCGGGCGGCGTCGATACCGTGACCTTGCTGTCGGCATCCAGCATCGTCGTGTCCAGCGTGGAATCGATTGTCGGCAGCGCCGGTACGGATACCGTGACGGCCCTGATCGGCGGCACCCTTCGAGTCAGCAGTGTCGAATCGGTGCTGGGTTCGACTGGCACCGATACCTTGGTGCTGCTGGCCGCCGGTGACATCGCGGTGTCCTCGATCGAGAGCATCGTCGGTACGACCGGTACCGAGACAGTGACCTTGCTTGGTGGTGGGACCATCGCGGCTCAGGGGGTCGAATCCTTCATCGGTTCGACCGCGAGCGACTCGGTCATGCTGCTGACCGCCGGCACCTATTCCGCGTCGGCCATCGACTCGATCGTCGGCACCAGCGGTACCGAGGTGCTGAACCTTCTCGATGCTGCCAGCGTTGCCGTTGGCAACATCGAAACCGTGCTTGGTGGCACTGGCGTTGATACGGTCACCATGCTGTCCTCCGGGGCGCTGCGCGTCAGCGGGGTGGAGAGCGTCATCGGTACGGCGGGGGTCGATGTAGTGACCCTGGCTGCCGCGGCCCAGATCCGCATCAGCGGCGTCGAAACCCTGATCGGAACGACTGGAACGGATACGGTCGTACTGACGGCGGCCGGCGCCTTGCGGGTCTCTGCGGTGGAATCGATTCTCGGCACCACCGGGACGGACGCCGTCACCCTGCTCAACGCGGCATCGGTTTATGTCAGCGCGGTGGAAAGTGTGGTGGGTACGTCCGGCACGGATACGGTGACCTTGCTGGCGGCGGGTAGCCTGTATGTGAACGGCGTTGAAACCGTGGTCGGGACTGCAGGTACCGACACAGTGAATATGGTGTCCGCGGGTTCCATCCGCGTGACGGGTATCGAGACGGTCCTCGGCACGACCGGAACCGACGTCGTGGTGATGCTTGCCGGTGGCAACCTGGCGGTTTCCGCAGTCGAATCGGTGCTCGGGACCACGGATACGGAAACCCTGACGCTGCTTGCAGCGTCGTCGGTGCGGGTGTCCGATATCGAGAGCATCATCGGCACGACGGGCGTGGATACCGTCTCGCTGCTCGCGGCGGACTCGGTCGTCGTGTCCGCAGTCGACTATGTGGTGGGTTCGTCGGGCACTGACACGCTGACCTTGCTGTCGGCTGGCGCGATCTCGGTGGGGGCGATCGAATCCGTGATCGGCTCGACGGGGGCTGATATCGTGACCATGGCAACAGCGGGCACGATGATGATTACCGCGGTGGAGTCGGTGATCGGCAGCTCGGGCACGGATCGCATCACCTTGCTTGCGGCCGCTTCGCTTGCCGTCTCGGGGATCGAGTCGGTGACCGGTACGACGGACGTTGACACGGTTACCCTGCTGGCCGCTGGCGGCATTGCGCTGTCCGGCGTCGAGAGCGTGATCGGCACCACCGGGACCGACGTCGCGACGCTTCTGGTGGCAAGTGACCTCAAGGTCTCGGGCGTGGAGTCGGTGATCGGTTCCACCGGAAGCGACACCGTGAGCCTGCTCGGTGCAGCCAGCCTGGCGGTGTCGAACGTCGAGACAGTGCTTGGCACGACCGGGGTTGATACGGTGACGCTGTTGGCTGGCGCTTCGGTTGCATTGAGTGGCGTGGAATCAGTCATCGGTTCGTCGGCGGTCGATACCGTGACCCTGCTGGTCGGTACGCACCTGCGTGCAGGCGGTGTGGAGTCCGTTCTTGGTTCGACGGCGACCGACACCCTGACATTGCTCGGCGCACGCTGGGTCAGGATCTCCAGCATCGAGTCGGTGATCGGGAGTACCGCGACCGACACGGTGACCTTGCTGGCGGCCGGCACAACGCGACTCTCGGCTGTCGAGAGCGTGGTCGGCACCACCGGCACCGATACCGTCGTCCTGTTGGCTGCGACCAACCTGAACGCGTCGGGCATCGAGTCGGTGATCGGTAGCGCAGGCAGCGATACGCTGACCCTGCTGGCTGCGGGCAGCACCTACGTTTCCGCGATCGAGAGCGTCATCGGCACCAGCGGGACTGACACACTGACCCTGCTGGCCGCAGGTAGCCTGGCCATTTCCGGTCTAGAGACGGTGATCGGAACCGCCGGCGTCGAGACCCTGACCCTGCTCAACGCGATGAACCTGAAGATCTCGGGCGTCGAGTCCGTGATCGGGTCTTCGTCCTCGGATACGGTGACGCTGCTGGTCGGCGGTGCGCTTGCAGTGAGTGGAGTCGAGAGCGTGCTGGGCAGCACCGACACGGACACCGTGACGCTGCTGGCAGCCGGCAACCTGCGCATCTCTGGCGTCGAGTCGGTGATCGGCAGCGCCGGTACCGATACGGTGTTGATGATGAGCGCGGCGGCGCTGGCGGTCAGCGGCGTGGAATCCGTCGTCGGCACATCCGGTGTCGAGACGCTGACCCTGCTGTCGGCGGCCAATGTGCGGATCGCCGCTATCGAGAGCGTGATCGGGACAACGGGGGTCGACACCCTGACGCTGCTGTCGGGCGCGAACCTGCGGATTTCCGCGATCGAGTCGGTGGTCGGCTCCACCGCCACCGACACGGTGACCCTGCTTGCCGCCACCCACCTTCGTGAAAACGGGGTGGAGTCGGTGATCGGCTCGGCGGGTGTCGATACGGTGACCCTGCTTGCGTCGGCGAGCCTTCGCGCGTCCGGTGTGGAGACCGTGCTCGGCACGACTGGTGTTGATACCGTGACCTTGCTGTCGGCGTCGAGCATCAGCTTCAGCGGGATCGAGTCGGTCGTCGGTACGAGCGGTGTCGATACAGTGAGCTTGCTCGCGGCGGCGAACCTTTACGCGAGCGCCATCGATTCCGTGATCGGCAGTACCGGCACTGACACGCTGACATTGCTTGCCGCGACCGGCAACGTGAACATCAGCGGCATCGAGAACGTCGTCGGCACATCCTCCTCCGACACGGTGACCTTGCTGGCGGCAGGCAGCGTGCGGCTGTCGACCATCGAGAGCGTGTTGGGATCGGCCGGGGTAGACACGATTTCCCTGCTGGGCGCGACGAACCTTCGTGCGTCCGGTATCGAGACCGTCATCGGCTCGACCGGTAGCGACGCGGTGACCCTGCTTGCTGCGGGCGCGCTCGCCTTGTCCGGCGTGGAGAGCCTGGTCGGCACCACAGGTACCGACACGGTCACACTCCTTGCCGCGACGCAACTGCGCGCGGCATCGGTCGATAGCGTGATCGGTTCGGCCGGCGTCGATACGCTGCAACTGTTGAACGCAGGCAGCGTGTACATCGGTGGCACGGAGTCGGTGCTGGGCAGTTCCGGCACCGACACGATCACGCTGCTCACTGCTGGGCAGGTGCGGATCAGCGGCGTCGAGAGCTTCATCGGTACCGCGGGCATCGATACGGTGAACATGATGGCGGCCGGTGTCCTGCACGTCAGCGGTGTGGATACGCTGATCGGCTCGGTCGGCACCGATACGGTGACGATGCTGTCGGCTGGCAGCATGCTGGTCTCTGGCGTCGAGAGCGTGATCGGCTCGGCGGGCACGGATACCCTGACGTTCAGCGTTGCGACGACGATCCGCCTCTCCGGTATCGAATCGGTGATCGGCAGCACGGGCACTGACAGCATCACGATGCTCGCCGCCGACCACCTGCGCCTGTCGGGCGTCGAGACTGTCATCGGTACGGCTGGCGTCGAAACGGTGACCATGCTCTCGGCGTCAAGCCTGCGCACTTCGGCCATCGACTCGATCATCGGTTCTACCGGCACCGACACGATCACCCTGCTGGCGGGCGGCACGGTCAACGTGACGGCCATCGAGTCGGTGATCGGCAGCTCGGGCGTCGATACGGTCACGTTGCTTGCTGCGACCGACCTCAAGACGATGTCGGTCGAGACGGTGATCGGTTCCGGCAGCACCGATACGGTGACGCTGCTTGCCGCTGGCACGCTGGCTGTCTCCTCGGTCGAGACCGTGGTGGGTACGACCGGTGTCGATACGATCACGGTTCTCGGCTCGGTCGGGTCCACGATCATCGGCAAGGGCGGGGCGGACGTTCTCAAGGGCGGAACGGGCAGCGATCTCTTCGTCTATACCGCCATTGCGGATTCGGCGGTGGGCGAAGCCGATACGATCTCGAACTTCCAGTCCGACGGAACCGATACGCTGGTCTTCCAGGGGCTGCTGTCCGGGGCGTTCGACTTCATCGGGGGCGGCACCGTTGCCTTCAGTGGTGGCGGCTACACCGAGGCCCGCTTCAATGACACAACGAAGGTGCTTGAGATCGACCTTGACGGCAACCAGACGGTCGATATGCAGATCAAGCTCACCGGCGTGTCGCTGTCGAGTCTGGATCAGAGTGATTTCCTCTGGAGTTGAGTCAGTTCCGCTTTCCTAGCACACTCCAAGGGCTGCCTCCGGCAGCCCTTTTTTCATGCTTGCAGGGGATGCGATGGATGGCGTGACCGACCTGTGGCGGGCCGTGCAGGAGCGGCGATTCGAAGTGGCCGAGGCAGGGGCGCGAGACCGGCTGCTTGCCGATCCAGGCGAGAGCGATGCGTGGTTCATGCTCGCGATCTGCCTTCGCGCCCGGAGCGCAATCCCCGAAGCCGAGGCGTGTTTTCGTCGTGCGATGGCGCTGCAGCCGGATCGTGCCGACATCTATGTGAACCTCGCCCATCTCCTGAAGTCCGCCGGGCGCACCCAAGAGGCTATCGATCACTACCGCGAGGCGCTGAGCCGGGCGCCGGCGGCGTTGCCCTTGCGTGTCGCACTCTGCGAAGCGCTCATCGATGCCCGCCGTTGCGACGAGGCGCTTTCCGCCGCAGGCGCAGAGACCACGGTGGACCCCGCCGAACTCTGGCAGATGCGGGGCAACGCCCATTTTGTCGCGGGGCGCCCGCAGCAGGCCGAGGCGGCCTACGCACGCGCCCTGCAAGTGCAGCCCCAGCACCCGGCGGTGCTTTACAACAGCGCACTGGCGTGCGAACGCTGCGGTCGGCGTGATCTGGCGATTGCACGCCTCCGGCAGCTGGTCGGGCTCGCGCCGGAAACGCTGAATGCGCAGATCAAACTGGGCGATCTGCTCAAGGAGGAGGGCCACCACGAGGAGGCGGAACAAGCCTATCGCTCCGCGCTGAACTTGCGAGCGACCGTGCCCGAGGTCCAGAACAATCTTGGCGCACTGCTGTCGCGAACCGGCCGCTGGCGCGAGGCCGTCGGCTGCTACCTGCAGGCGCGCGCGCAGGGCTTGGCGAATCCGGTGCTGTTCCTCAATCTCGGCAACGCCTATCACGCCTTGCGGCAGCTCGATGAGGCGCTCGCTGCCTATCGGGAGGGGCTGGATCGCTACCCCGACGATATCGCTTTGCTGACCGAGGCGATCCACGTGCAGCAGAAGCTCTGCGACTGGCGCGGCATGGATCGTCTGCGCGAGCGTCTGCTCGAACCTGCCTTGCGCTGGCAAGGGGCCGGCAGCCCGCCGTCGCCGTTCGTGTTCACCGCCTTGCCGGTGGATGCGACGCCAGCGGAGCAGCAGGTGATTGCCCGACGCTACGCAGACTGGATTGGCGCCGCCGTGCCGGCGCCGCTCCCTCCGAGGGGTGAGCGCCGGGCGGGGCGCCTTCGCATCGGCTATGTTTCGGCCGACTATCACAACCATGCCACCGCCCATCTCATGCTCGGCCTGTTCAGCCGGCATGACCGCGCGCGCGTCGAAGTGATCGGCTTCTCCTACGGGCACGACGATGGCAGCCACTATCGCCGCCGGATCGTCGAGGACTGCGACGCATTCCACGATCTCTCCGCGCTTTCAGACCGGGAGGCGGCGCTCGCGATCCGCGCATGCGACATCGACATCGTGGTTGACCTGAAGGGCTATACCGGCAGCGCCCGGCCCGCGATCTTCGCGTGGCGCCCTGCGCCGATCCAGGTGCAGTGGCTGGGTTACCCCGGAACACTTGGTGCTCCCTGGTTCGACTACATCATCGCCGACCGCGTCGTGATTCCTGACGAGGCACTTGCGGACTACAGCGAGCAGGTTGTGTGGATGCCCGGCAGCTATCAGGTCAACGATTCGGAGCAGCCGATGGCAGCGTCGCCGACGCGGGCCGAGTGCGGCTTGCCGGAGGGCGCCTTCGTCTTTTGCTGCTTCAATTCGCCCTACAAGATCGATGCCCGCATCTTCGCGATCTGGATGGACCTCCTGCGACAGACGCCAGGTAGCGTCTTGTGGCTCTATGCCGGCAACCCGACGGCCATCGCCAATCTCCGCCGGGAGGCCGAGGCGCAGGGGGTTTCCGGCTCCCGTCTCGTCTTCGCGCCGCCGCTGCCGAAGGCTGAGCATCTGGCGCGCCATGTCCATGCCGATCTGTTTCTCGATACGCTTTACTACAACGCGCACACGACCGGCAGTGATGCGCTTTGGGCCGGCGTGCCCGTCATCACCGTGCCGGGGGCTACCTTTGCGGCGCGCGTTGGTGCGAGTCTGGCGCATGCGCTGGGCATGCCGGAACTGATCACGCCGGATCTCGATAGCTATCGGGCGCTTGCGCTGCAATTCGCCCACGAGCCCGCGCGCCTGCAGGCCATGCGCGATCGCGTTCAGACCCTGCGTTCCCGATGCAGCCTGTTCGACACCGCCAGTTTTGCCCGGGCGCTCGACGCGGCCTACGGGGAGATGTGGTTGCGGCACGAGCGGGGCGAGCTGCCCTCTCTGCTCGACGTGGCCGCGCTGGCAGGTCTGGCCGCATAGTTCCGACACCCCACCATGACGTCATCGCCCATGAACGACACCAGTGCGCGCCTGAGACTCAACCTTGGCTGCGGGCATCGCAAGCTGCCCGGCTTCCTGAACGTCGACAAGTACCCGGCGTGCGAACCCGATGCGGTCGTCGATCTCGAGCAGTTCCCATGGCCCTGGGGAGATGACTCCGTCGCGGAGGTCCAGTTGCTGCATGTGCTGGAGCATCTCGGGGCCGCCCCCGATGTCTACCTCGGACTGATGCGGGAACTCTGGCGGGTCTGCTGCGACGGGGCCGCCGTGCACATCGTGGTGCCCCATCCGCGGCATGACAGCTTCCTGAACGATCCGACGCATGTGCGCGCCGTGACCGGCGACGGCCTGCTGATGTTCAGCCAGAAGGCCAATCGTCGGTGGGTGGAACAGGGGGCCGCGAATACACCGCTTGGCCTGTATCTCGGAATCGATTTCGATCTTGTGTCGACGGAGATCGACCTTGACCCCTGGTGGCAACGGCGCTTGCAGGCCGGGGAGGTGGATCGTGAAGGAGTGTTCGAGGCGGCGCGACGTGAAAACAACGTCATCCGTCAGTCGAAGTTTGTGCTCATCGCCAGGAAGGGCGACCGCGAAACGGAGGAATGAGGCCATTGTGTCGCGCTATTTGCCGTACCGGAGCTGACACCCTTCGCTAAACTCGGCAGCGTCGACACCGTTACCTTCAGAGATGGACGAAGCCGAAATCCTCGAGCAGCTCAATGCTGCGCTTCAGGCGTACGCGGGGGAGGATTTCGTGCGCGCCGAGAAGCTGTGCCGTGCCGTGCTTGTCGAGGCGCCTGCGCGTCCGGAGGCGCTCACGCTATTGGGCATCCTGTCGCGCCGGGCCGGAAATGTGGCCGAGGCGCAGCGCCTCTACCGCCAGGCGATCGCTGCCGCGCCCCATTACGCCGACGCCCATCACAACCTGGGCAACCTGTTGATGGATCAGGGCGAGCAGCAAGCGGCGCTCGCCTGCTTCCTCGCGGCGGCCGAGGCTCGCCCGAACTGGGCTGAAGGCTGCAACCGGGTGGCCGCCACCTTGCATGCTCTCGGCCGGCTCGATGAGGCCGAAACATGGTTCCAGCGCGCGCTCGCGCTGCGACCCGATTCGGCGGATATCCACTGGGACCACGCCCTGGCGCTGCTGGCCGCAGGCCGGTATGCCGAAGGCTGGCGAGAATATGAATGGCGCTGGCGTCGAGGCCAGCCTGCGCCGAGGGAGTTTCGACAACCCGCATGGCAGGGTGAAGCGCTTGCGGGGCGCACGGTGCTGGTCTACTCGGAACAGGGCTACGGTGATGCGATTCAGTTCCTGCGCTTCCTGCCTGCCCTCAAGGCCCTCGGCGCGCGAGTCGTGCTGGAAGTTCATGCGCCGCTGAGCGCTCTGGTCGGAGCCCACCTGGGCGTCGACCTGCTTGTCACTTCCGGCAGCCCCTTGCCGGAGTTCGATTGTCATGTGCCGCTGCTCAGTTTGCCGCTTTACCTCGGCATTGGTGCTGACGCTCTGCAAGGCGATGCTGCCTACCTGGTTCCGCCACCCGAGCATGTTTCCCGATGGGCAGAGCGCCTTCGTTCCGACGCTCTGCGCGTGGGCCTGGTGTGGGCGGGTAACCCGAACGTCAAGAACGATCGCTGGCGTTCGCCGCGGCTGGGCCCGATGTTGCCCGTCCTGCAGGTGCCGGGTGTTGCGTTCTACGGGCTGCAGAAGGGCGATGGCGAACGGGACGCAGAAGCGCTCAGTCAAGCCAACTTCACCGCGCTCGGCCCGGAGATCAACGACTTCGCCGACACGGCGGCAATCATCGCAGCCCTTGACCTGGTCATCACCACGGATACTTCGGTCGCCCATCTCGCTGGCGCCCTGGGCAAGCCAGCCTGGGTCCTGCTGCATGCAAGTCCGGACTGGCGCTGGGGGCATGCCGGCGAACGTTCCGCGTGGTACGCATCCCTTCGTCTCTACCGGCAACCGGCGCTGGGTGACTGGCAGACACCGATTTCAGCGATCGTGCGCGATCTGCAGGCCCTTGTCTCCGGGCGTGGCCATGTTGGCGGCCCGCTCCTGACGGAGCCCGTGAGTGTGTGTCCGCTCTGTGCGGGTAAATCCCTGAGGGACGTCGGGGTGTGGGACTGTCGCGCCCATGCGCTCTGGCACCCACCGCTGCCGCCGACAATCGGCTGGCGCACCTGTGCTTCATGTGGCCACGTGTTTGCCTCGGCGCGCTACACCGCAGACGGGCTGACCGAGTTGTTCCGGCGCGCACATCCCGGGCAACTGGGGGGCGGGGACTTCGATGCCCAGCGCTTTACCTGGTCGAGGGTGGTGGAGCGGGTGCTGGCGCAGCATCCGCGCGCAGGGAGTGTCTTTTCCGGTGCGCTGAGTTGGCTGGACGTGGGCTGCGGAGCAGGGGGCCTGGTATTCACGGCCGCCGAGTTCGGTTTCGAGGCGACCGGCCTGGACGTGCGCGAAGAGGCGGCCAAGCGCCTGCGCGATCTGGGCTACCGCGCGGTCTGCGCGGATCTGGAGCGTTTTGTCCCCGAGCGGCGGTTCTCTGTCGTTTCGCTCGCCGATGTGCTGGAACATGTGCCGTTCCCGCGCGATGCGCTGCGCAAGGTGCGCGCCCTGCTTGAGGATGACGGCCTGCTGTTCGTCTCCTGCCCGAACATGGACTGTGCTGCCTGGCGCGGCATGGACGCGGCGGGGGCGAACCCCTACTGGCATGAACTCGAGCATCTGCACAACTTCTCGCGGCGCAGCCTGGCTGCGATCCTCGATGCGGAAGGCTTCGACCTGGTGAGCTACGGCGTCAGCCAGCGGTACAAGGCCTGCATGGAGATCATTGCCCGGCGCAGGCCGGATGTCGGAGGAAGCGCATGAAACTGGATCTGGCTTGCGGACAACGCAAACGGGAGGGCTTCCTCGGCGTCGATATCGCCGCCTGCGAGGGGGTGGATACCGTCTTCGATCTGCGCACGACGCCCTGGCCCTGGGCTGACCAGTCGGTCGAGGAAGTCTGGTGCAGTCATTTCTTCGAGCATCTCGACGGTGACGAGCGCATTGCGTTCATGCACGAGCTCTGGCGCGTGCTGGTGCCGGACGGGAAGGCCACGATCATCACCCCCTACTGGGCCTCGATGCGCGCCATCCAGGATCCGACGCACAAGTGGCCGCCGGTCTGCGAAAGCTCCTACGCCTACTTCAACAAGCCCTGGCGGGACGTCAACAAGCTCAACCACTACCCGATCCATTGCGATTTCGACTTCACTCATGCGTTTGCGATCGACCGCGAGTGGGCCTCACGGGATACGTCGGTGCAGTGGTATGCAGCGCGGCATCTGCAGAACACCGTGAATGATCTGGTGGTGACGCTGACCCGCCGATCGGGGCGGTGAGCCTTCCGGCCATGGCCGTTCCGTCTGCGGAAGACCGTGTATCGCAGGCGCTGGCAGCCTGGAGCGCGGGCGACCGCGTGCAGGCACTGTCTGTCCTTGATGAGGCCGCAAGAGCCGGGGCGGACTCGGCGCGCTACCACATGCTCTGCGGCATCGTGGCGCGCCAGACTGGGCAACTGGATGTTGCCCTTGCCGCTTATCGCCGTGCGATTGAGCGCGAGCCCGAGCTGGCCGAAGCATGGTTCAACCTCGCCAACACCTGTGTGCTGCAGGGCGACCTGCCCGCGGCAGTCGAAGCCTACGAGGCGACGCTCAGACTTAATCCCGCGGCATTCCAGGCCTGGAATGCACTCGGCAGCACCCTGACGGCGCTGCAGGCGTATGCCCGCGCGAGCCAGGTCTTGCGCCATGCGGTGCGCATCGCGCCCGATTTTGCGGAAAGCTGGAACAACCTTGGTCGCTTGTGCTGGCAAGTCGGCGAGGTCGGTGAGGCGATTGCTGCTTTTCGCCGTGCGGTCGCGCTCGCGCCCGAGCGGGCCGAGTTCCACAGCAACCTGCTGACCTTGCTGCACTACGATCCCGATTGCAGCGGCGCACAGATCGCCGCCGAGCACCGAGCGTGGGCCGAGCGCCATGCGCCCGCGGTGGCGACGGCCGTTCCCGCCCGCCAATCTGATCCGCGGCGACGGTTGCGTATCGGCTATGTCTCCTCGAACTTCCGGCACGACGCTGCCGGCGTGTTCATTGCCAGCGCACTGTGCCACCACGACGCTGATGCTTTCGAGGTGTATGCCTATTGCGAGGCGCCGGACGCAGACGCCCTGACAGCCCGCATGCGCGCTGCAGTGGCGCACTGGACCGAGACCTGGCGGCTTGACGATGCGGGCTTTGCTCGCCGTGTCGAGGAGGACGCGATCGACATCCTGATCGACCTCAACGGTCACACCGGCCGTGGTCGCCTGCGGGCGTTCTCGCGCCGCCTTGCCCCACTCCAGTTCACCTGGCTGGGCTACGAGGGGGCGACCGGCGTACCGGCGATGGACGCGCTGATCGCGGACGCCAATGTCGCCCCCGTGTCCGGTGACCTGCATGGCATGGAGGGCGTCATCCGCCTGCCGTATTCATTCCAGTGCTGGACTCCACCCGACGCTGCGCCGACCCCGGCTCCGCGCAGCTCACGCGAGCCGGTGTTCGGCTGTTTCAACAAGCCTGCCAAGCTCAATCTGGGGGTGCTGGCAAGCTGGGCCTCGATCCTGCTGCGCGTGCCCGATGCGCGGCTGGTCCTCAAATCCGCCGCTTACGCTGACCCGATGGCGCGCGAGCGGGTTCTCGCGATTCTCACGCAGCATGGCGTTGCCGCCCCGCGCATCGAGTTCAGGGGGGCTTCCTCCTACGCCGAGATGATGCGGCAGTACGCCGACATCGACGTCGCGCTCGATCCGTTTCCGTTCTCGGGTGGCGCCACCAGCTGTGACGCCCTGTGGATGGGCGTGCCGGTCGTCACGCTGCGCGGCGAGCGATTCTCCGCCAACCACACCGTGTCGCACCTGGCGGCCGCGGGCTTTCCGGAGTGGATCGCAGACAGCCAGGAGGCCTATGCGCGGATCGCTTCCCGGCTGGTCACCGACCGGGAGATGCTGGCGATGCTCCGGCTGAGCATGCGTGGGGTTGTTGCCGAGGCGCCGTTGTGCAACGGACGGTTGTTCACGCGGCATCTCGAGATCCGGCTGCGTACGGCCTGGCAGGCATGGTGTGCGGAGGCGCAGCGATGACGCAGGGGCTGATCGAGCGGGCGCGTGCCGCACTGACCCAGGGGCTGCTGCCAACGGCGGTAGATGCCGCGCAGGCCGCCATTGCCGAGAACCCCCTTGACCCCGACGCCTGGGAGCTGGCGGGACTCGCGCACTTCCGGCTGGCCGACTACGGGCGCGCCGCGGAATGCTTCCGGCGGGTGACCGATCTGGCGCCCGAGCGTGCGACCGCCTGGAGCAACTGCGCGGCGGCGCTGAACCACACCGGCGCGGTACGCGAAGCCATTGTGGCAGGGCGCCGTGCGGTGGCGCTCGCACCAGGCATCGAGGCACTCAATAACCTCGGAGCCGCCCTCGACCACGATGGACAGGCCGCGCAGGCCGCCGAATGCTATCGACAGGCTCTGGCGATTGCGCCATCGGGAGTGCTCTGGAACAACCTCGGCAATGCGCTCAAGGGGGCCGGTGACCTGCAGGGGGCGATTGCAGCCTACCGCCGCGCGGCGGAACTCGATCCTGCGCTGTTGCGCGCCCAGTCGAACCTGATGCTGGTGCTCAACTATTCGGGCGATGTCTCTCCTGCGGAAACCCTGGGCGTCGCCAGGCGAGTGGGGGAGGCCCTGCTGCATGGCCGGGCGCCTTTCCCGGCGCGGTCGGCGGCGGGCGGCCCGTTGGTGCGCGTCGGTTTCGTCGGCGCGGACTTCTACAACCACCCGGTCGGTCGCCTGATCCTGCCGGTGCTCGAAGCGCGCACGAGGGGCCGGACCCACTGGACGCTCTATGCGCAGAATACGGTCCGGGATCGCTACAGCGAACGGCTGCGGGCGGCCGCCGATGCTTGGGTCGATATCGCAGCACTCAACGATGACGCGCTGGGCGATCGCGTCGCGAGTGACGGCATCGATGTCCTGGTCGACCTCTCTGGCCACACCGCCGGCAACCGGTTGCCCGTCTTCGCCCGGCGGGCCGCGCCGGTTCAGCTGAGCTGGCTGGGTTACGCCGGTACGACGGGTGTCTCGGCGATCGACGGCGTGATCGTCGACCACGATGTCGTACCGCCAGGCGCCGAGGCCTTCTTTTCGGAGCCGGTCCTTCACCTGAATCGACCCTATGTCGCCTATGGCGCACCCGAGTCCGAGGTGCCCTGCGGCGATCCTCCATGCCTGCGCAATGGCTATGTCACCTTCGGTGCCTTCAACAACCCCGCCAAGACAACGCCCGCCGTCATCGCACTTTGGTCCCGCCTGCTGCAGAGACTGCCGGGGGCGCGCATCCTGTTCAAGTCACGCTGCTATGGCGATGCGACGCATTGCGAGGCGCTGCGGGCACAGTTCGCCCGGCATGGCATCGATGCCGAACGCCTCGTCTTCGAGGGGATCTCCTTCGGTGCGGACTACTTTGCGAGTTTCAACCGGGTGGACATCGCGCTTGACCCGTTTCCCTTCAACGGGCTGATGACCACGCTCGATACCGTCTGGATGGGCGTGCCCGTCGTGACACGCGCCGCGGCGATCGGCATGCTGGGCCGACACGGTTTGCTGGTCGCCCATGCAGTCCGGGCACCTGAATGGGTGGCGAGCACGGATGAGGCTTATCTCGATGCGGCGACCCGTCTGGCGCATGACCCGTCGACCCTCATCATGTGGCGTTGCTGCCTGCGCGATGCCCTGAAGCGCTCAGCCCTCTGCGACGCATCCGGTCTGGCCGGCGCGCTGGAGCGGGTGTTCCTGTCCTTGGTGGAAGCAAAACGGTGAAACGTTCGACGCACAATCCCGCATCCGGAAACGCTGCATCGAGGGGCGAGGCCGGTGTGGCCGAAGCCCTGGCTGCCCTGGAGGCGGGCCGGAACGAGGACGCCGAGCGCTTCGCTGCTGCGGTGCTGGCGAGGCGCAAGGACGACGTCAATGCGCTGCATCTGCGGGCGCTGGCGGTCAAGCGGCAGGGCCGGCTCGACGAGGCGGAAGCGTTCTTGCGGCAGGCCCTGCGTTTTGCGCCCGGCGAAGTCGCACTGCAGAACAACCTCGGCAATACCTTGCGCGAAGCCGGCAAGCTCGATGAGGCGGAGGCCGCGCTGCGTGAAGCGCTGCGTCTTGCTCCGGAGTATGTCGAGGCCTGGAACAATCTGGGGAACGTATCCAAGGACAGAGGCGACTTTCCCGCCGCAGCGGAGCAGTACCAGCGCGCATTGGCGATCCGGCCGGATTACGCCGATGCCCTGAACAACCTGGGTGGCGCGCTGCAGAAACTAGGCCGGCTTGCGGAGGCGGTCGACAACTACCGCAGGGCGCTGACGGCCAGGCCTTCCTTTGCGATGGCGCACTACAACCTCGCCAACGCATTGACCGACACCGGTGTCCTCGACGAGGCGATCGCCCACTTCCGCGAGGCGCTTCGTCTGCAGCCCGACTATGTCGAGGCGCTCAACGGACTCCTGCGCCAGCTCCAGACGACCTGCCAGTGGGACGAGGTGCCGGCGCTGTCGGCACGGCTGCGCGAGATGGGCGCACGGTCGGGCAAAGTGTTCCCGTTCTCCTTCCTGGCGATCGATTCGGACGAGGCCGAGCAACAGCAGTGCGCGCGTCGCTGGGCGGAGGTGCAGTACGCCTCGTTGCGCCGTCTCGCGCAGTCGGCCCCCTTCGTGCATGCCCGGCCGGCCGGACAGCGTCGGCTGCGCCTGGGTTACCTGTCTTCGGACTTTCATGACCACGCGACGGCTTGGCTTATGGCCGAGGTGTTCGAACTTCACGACCGGACGCAGTTCGAAGTCCACGCGTTTTCCCTCGGGCCGGACGACGGGCGTTCGATGCGCAAGCGCCTGATGGCCGCGTTCGAACACTTTCATGACCTCAGGGGGCGATCCTGGCCCGACATCGCCCGTCTCATCCATACGCTGGGCATCGATGTGCTCGTCGATCTGAAGGGCTACACGAAGGACACCGGCAGCCCGGTCCTCGCGTTGCGGCCGGCGCCGGTGCAGGTCAACTACCTCGGTTACCCGGGGACGCTCGGGAACGGCATGGCCGACTACATCCTCACCGACCGCATCGTCACGCCACCTGGGCATGCGGCTTGTTACGACGAGGCGTTTGCCTATCTCCCGGTGACCTATCAGTGCAACGACAGGAAGCGCGAGATCGGTGCGCGTCCAGAACGCAAACGCTGCGGCCTTCCGGAAGAGGCTGTGGTCTTCGCGTGTTTCAACCACACCTACAAGATCACCTCGGAAATGTTCGATCTCTGGTGCGCGATCCTCACGGATGTGCAGGGCAGCGTCCTCTGGCTGCTCAAATCCAACGCCTGGGCCGAGATGCGGCTCAGGGACGAGGCGGCCCGACGCGGCGTCGCGCGCGATCGCATCGTCTTCGCGGAGAACCAACCGCTGCGGGAACACCTTGGACGCCTGCAGAATGCGGATGTGTTTCTGGACACCCGGCCCTACAACGCGCACACCACTTGCAGCGACGCGCTGTGGGCGGGGGTGCCGGTGGTCACCTGGCCTGGTCAGACCTTCGCGTCTCGGGTGGCGTCCAGCTTGTTGGCGGCGGTCGGGCTCGAATCGCTGGCTGCGGCGGATGGGCCCCGTTATCGCGCGCTCGCGGTGCAGCTGGCCCGCGAGCCACAGACGCGCGAACGCCTGCGCCGGCACCTCGTCGAGCAGCGCGACCGTCTGCCCTTGTTCGATTCGCCCCGGCTCACCCGTGCGATGGAGTCGCTGTACCGGGCGATGTGGGCGCGATGGTGCGCTGGCTTGCCTCCGGCCGCCATGCAGTACGGGCCAGCACAGTCGGGAGGTGCGCGATGAAGGGCTTTGTTTGGGAGTACCGGCGCGTGATCCTGCAGGCCTTCCTCGCGAGCCTGCTGCTCAACCTGCTCCTGCTCTCGCCGGCGATCTACATGATGCAGGTCTTCGACCGCGTCTTCTCGAGTCAGAGCACCGATACACTGGCTTGGCTCACGCTGATCGTCGTCGTGACGCTGCTGTTCTACTTCGCTGTGGAGTGGTTCCGCGGCCGCATGCTGACTGCGTTCGCGCTCGTTCTGGATGAGGAACTGGGCGAGCGGGTGCTGCGGCTTGTCATGGAAGATGCTGCGCAGCCGGGCTTCCATCGGCACGCATACCTGATGCGCGATGTCGCTTCGCTCCGGCGCTTTGTTTCCGGCGCGGGCTTCACCGGTTTGATGGATGTCCCCTGGTTGCCGCTGCTGCTGCTGCTCATCTTCGTCTTCCATCCAGTGCTGGGCGCGCTGGCAACCTGTTCGACCGCTGTCCTCGTCGGCCTCTCGCTGCTCAACAACCGTCTCGCCAAACGCCCCTTCGTCGGCCTGACAGAGGCCTCGCGCGAGGCCTCGGCCTATGTCGATATCAGCATGCGTAACGCCGAGGCGGTCCGGGCAATGGGCATGTTCCCGGCGCTGGCAGTCCGCTGGAGTGCGATCAACCGGGGGGCCCTCGACCACCAATATGCGTCGGGCCGTATCGTTGCGCTGTTCGGCGGCCTTGGCCGCTTCGCGCGGCAGTTCATCCAGGTCGGCATGGTCGGTGTCGGCGCCTGGCTGGTCGTCGCAGAGCACGCCACGCCTGGCATCATGATGGCGACCACGCTGATCCTCGGGCGCGCCCTGACACCGGTGGAGCATCTGATCGCCGGCTGGAAGGACATCATCGATGCGATCCAGGCCTATCGCCGGCTCGATGAAGCCTTCTCGGCGCCGCGGCCCGCCAGCGCGGTGACGACGCTGCCCCCGCTGGCCGGGCGTCTCGAGGTCGAGCGTGTCGTGTTCGCCGTCGCGCCCGGGCAGCTGCCCCTGATCAAGAGCGTGTCGATCCAGCTTGAGCCGGGCGAATTCCTCGGTGTGATCGGCCCGAGCGGTTCGGGCAAATCAAGCCTGCTTCGTCTGCTCACCGGCGTTTGGCGTCCCCAGAGCGGCGCGATCCGCTACGACGGGGCGGAGCTGAGCCAGTGGACACCCGAGGCGCTCGGGGCGCAGATCGGCTATGTCCCGCAGGATGTTGAACTCTTCCCGGGTACGGTGGCAGAGAACATCGCGCGCATGACGGTGCCGGATTCCGACGACGTGATTCGGGCGGCCATGCTGGCCGGCGCCCATGACATGATCCTGCGCCTGCAGAAGGGCTACGACACCGAGATCGGCGTCGGCGGAGCCGCCCTGTCCGGGGGGCAGCGTCAGCGGGTCGCGCTGGCGCGGGCGCTCTACCGCAACCCTGCGGTCGTCATCCTTGACGAGCCAGATGCGAACCTCGATGCGGAAGGGGAACTCGCATTGCGGAATGCGCTCAGCCAGCTCCAGGCCGCGGGCAAGACCCTGGTCGTGGTCTCGCACCGCCGCAACCTGCTGGACAGGGCGGCTCGCCTGCTGGTGATGCGCGATGGCGCGGCGGCGCTCTACGGGCCACGCGAACTGGTGCTCGAGAAGCTCGGTGTGAGCGGGGAGGTGGCGCATGGCTGAGCGTCAGACGCCCACCCTGCGGGTGAGTGCAAAGCACGAGCTTCTCCGCTGGTCCAGGCTCACGACGGGGGCGACGGTCCTGTGCGCCCTGTCCCTGCTCGTATGGGGGGCGTTGGCGCCACTGAACAGCGCAGTCGTTGCCCGCGGACTCATCCGTGTCGAGGGCGGTGCCAGGCAGGTCGTGCAACATCGTGACGGCGGCACCGTGAAGCGCATCCTTGTCCGCAACGGCGACCATGTGAAGGCGGGTCAGGCCCTCATCGAGCTTGAAGACGCCGAAGTGGCGGCGAACTCGGAACTGGTGGCGCAGCAGATCTTTGCCGAGACGGCGCGGCAGGCGCGCCTGCGACAGGAGGTTGCCTTCTCGCCACGCGTCGACTGGCCGAAGGAACTGACCCGGCGGGCGACTACACCGGGCTATGCAGAACTTCTCAAGGCCGAGGAACTGCTGTTCGAACAAAGGCGACACACGCTCGACCTGCAACTCGACATCACATCCAAGCAACTGTTCGAAGTCGAGCGCGAGGTCTCGGCGCTACACAAGCAGGTCGAGTCAGACCAGGCGGCAGTCGCGGCCACCGAGGCGCAGGTGCGTATCAACGAACCCCTGCAGTCACAAGGCTATGTGTCGCCGACACGGCTGCTTGACCTGCGCCGGGCGTTGGCTGATTACCAGTCCCGACTCGCCGAGAACCGCGCGAACATGTCGCGTGCTGCGCAGAAGCGGGGTGAGATGGAGCTGCGCAAGCAGGCACTGCGCAATGCCTATCGTGAATCTGCGATCGAGGAGCAGAAACAGTCGGCGGCCCGCATGGTGGAGCTGACCCAGCGCGGGCGACCGGCGAGCGATGCACTCAAGCGCCAGACGGTCGTCGCACCCAGCGACGGCGTACTGATGAACCTGAAGGTGCATACGGTCGGGGCGGCGCTGATGCCGCGCGAAGTGCTGATGGAGATCGTGCCGGCCGACGCCCGGCTGGTCGCGGAAGTGCGCTTGCCTGTCGATGCGATTTCGGAGGTGCGACCTGGCATGGCGGCCGAGGTCCGCCTGCTGGCTTTCCAGATGCGCAGCACTCCGCTCGTGGCTGCGCGCCTCAGTTATGTCTCGGCCGATGTCCTGAGCGATCCGTCCGGTGCCCCCTACTACTCGGCCGAGGTGACGCTGGACCGCGCCTCCCTCAAGGCCGCGCAGATCGGGGCGATCCAGCCGGGCATGCCGATCGAGGTATTCCTCAAAACGCGGGAGCGCAGTGCCATCGGCTACCTTTTTGATCCCGTACGCCTATCTCTGTCCCGCGCCTTCCGCGAGCGCTGAGGAAACCGCCCTAGGGCCGTTGTGCGCCCGCGCAGCAGGCGCTGTTGCGCGTCGGCACCAGAGCGCTCTGTCGCCGGCGTTCCAGCTCGCGCCACCAGGCTCGTGCGCCAAGCAGCAGCGCGAGCACTAGTCCATAGATGAGCGGCTCGGTGACGTCGCGCTTCACGAGCCACCAGAAGTGCAGCACGCCCAGCACCGCGATGGCATAGACGCTGCTATGCAGCGCTTGCCAGCGTCGGCCTCCGAGCCTGCGGATGGCGAAGTTGCTGGATGTCGCAGCGAGCGGCACCAGCAGCACGAAGGCAGCGAAGCCGACGGTGATGAAGGGGCGCTTGAGGATGTCCTTGGCGATTGCTGCCCAGTCGAAAAACTGATCCAGCCAAACATAGGTCGCGAGATGCAGGCTGGCGTAGAAGAACACGAACAGGCCGAGCATGCGGCGCAGGCGGATCAGCCAGTGCCATCCAGTGAGCCGGCGCAGTGGTGTGATCGCGAGCGTGACGAGCAGCAGGCGCAGCGTCCATTCGCCGCTGGCGCGGGTGATCGCCTCGACCGGATTGGCGCCGAGTTGGTCCTGCCAGAGCCCGTTCAGATACCAGCCAAGCGGTAGCAGGCACAGTGCGAACAGCACGCACTTGGCGAGCGTGATCTGACTGGCCATTGGGGCGCGCGTGGGGGGGCGGTGTGTGGTGGTTGGTTGCGACGCGTGTGACATCAGAAGAACTTTCTCAGATCCATGCCTGCATAGAGCTTGCCGACCTGGTCGGCGTAGCCATTGAAGGGCAGGGTCTTGCGTTTGCCGAATTCGCCCAGTCGCCGCTCGCTCGCCTGGCTCCAGCGCGGGTGATCGACGTCCGGGTTCACGTTCGAATAGAAACCGTACTCGTTGGGCGCGGCCTTGTTCCAGGCGGTGCCCGGCTGGCTGTCAGTAAGGCGGATGCGCACGAGGGACTTCGCGCCCTTGAAGCCGTATTTCCAGGGCACCACCAGGCGCAGTGGCGCGCCGCTTTGGGCCAGCAGTTCTTCGCCATACAGGCCGACCGCGAGCAGCGTGAGCGGGTGCATGGCCTCGTCCAGCCGCAAGCCTTCGGTATAGGGCCAGTCGAGCACGGGAAGCGCGAGGCCCGGCATGCTCGCGCGGTCTGCCGCAGACGTGAATTCCACGAACTTCGCGCTGCCGAGCGGCTCGACCTGTTTGAGCAGGCTGGCGAGCGGGAAGCCGTTCCACGGGATCACCATCGACCAGCCTTCGACGCAGCGCATGCGGTAGATGCGTTCCTCGATCGGCGCGAGCTTGAGCAGGTCTTCAATCGCGAAGGTGCGCGGCTTGGCGCACAGGCCTTCGACACGAACGGTCCACGGCCGCGACTTGAAGCGGCCAACGTTGCGCGCCGGGTCTTCCTTGCCAGTGCCGAACTCGTAATAGTTGTTGTAGCTGACGACGCTGTTCTGGGGCGTGAGCCGTTCGTCGGCAGAGTAGGGGCTCTTGTGGATCTCGCCGAGCTTCGCCGCACCGAAGGCCGAAGGGGCTGCGAGGGCAAGTCCGCCAAGGCCTGCGGCGCGGACGAAGTCGCGCCGACCGCGGTAAAGGGTCTCGGACGTGATCTCCGACGGCGCAATCGGACAGGAATCGTGGGTGACGCGGATCAGCATGGGATGCTCCTTGGCTTTTGCGAGGAGACCGGGAATGTGCGGTCGAACTTACAGCACTTCGATCTTCGCCAGTCAAAGCGGTTCAACCCGGAGGCCCATCCCCCTGGAATTGCCGGTACACCTGTTCCGCGATCTCCAGCAGGCGCGCGCGCGGCGCGGCGGCAGAGAGCGCATAGCCCATGCCGTGGTCGACCCAGTAGAACACCGAAACACCGTCTTCGGTCGCGAAACGGAAGGCGGTTTCTGTGGTGGCGGCATTGCGCCGCACGTAAAGCGTCAGGCGCAGACCGGCATCGTCCTGGTACATCAGTTGTGCAACCGCGCCACCGTCGCTGCCCGGCAGCAGGCGCCCACCGACGAGCTGGAAACCGCGTCCGCTGAGGTCTGGCGCGTGAATCGGGCGGTCCAGCCGTTTCGAGAGCCAGGCGACAAGATGGGCCTGCTGATCCGCGCCGACCTCGACCGGATGCTTGACCTCCGGGGCATACAGCGCATGGGCGATGGCTGCAGCGCGGGGCAGCGCGGCGAGCGGATCCGGTTGCGGCGCAGGGCGCGGCAGGGCGTAGCCGGCCAGCACGCCCGCAACGAGACCCGCTGCGGCGGCGGCCGACAGGGCCGCCCAGGGGCGGCGGCGCGGTCGTGCGGCGGCCAGCAGCCGGGCCGGTATGGGTTCGTCGAGCACCGGATCGAAAGCGGTATGCAGCGCGTCTCGTTGCATGACCCAGGCGGCGACGGTGGCGGTCTGCACCTGATCGTCGGCGATGGCGGCGGCAACCCGGGCTGCGGCTTCGGCATCGAGCTGGCGGTCGACCCAGGCTTGCAACGTATCCGGCGAGAGCGGCGTATCGGATGTCGTCATGTCACTTGACCCGCTTCAGGGCTGGCTGCGGGAACGGGCTGCGCTCGAGCATCCGCCGCAGGCGTTCTCGCGCACGGAAGAGCCGGCTCATCACCGTTCCGACCGGGATTCCGAGCACCTCGGCAGCCTCTTCATAGCTGAACTCTTCGAGCGCAACGAGCAGCAGCACTTCGCGCTGCTCGTCGGGCAATCGGGCAAGCGCCTGCTCGAGATCGCGGCTGTCCCCCCAGCGATCCTGGAGGGCCGCGACCGGTTGATCCGGCGCGAGGTCACCGTCATCAAGAGAGTCGGCCTGCGGGCGCCGCACCTGGTTCAACCAGATCCGGTGCATCAGCGTGAATAGCCAGGCGCGCGCGCTGCCGCCGGCCCACTTCTCCCGATGCTGCAAGGCGCGCTCAAGCGTGTCCTGCACCAGATCGTCTGCACGCGCGCGATCACCGGTCAGCGCCCGGCCGTAGCGGCGCAGGCGCGGGATTTCGGCGATCAGCGTGGCGTGCGGCAGCACGGCGGGCCCGCAGACGGATCAGGGCGTTGCGATGCGCCAGACCTTGTTGAAGCCATCGCCGGTGCGATCACCGGGCTTGGCATCCTTGGCCCACAGGTAGAGCGGCTTACCCTTGTAGGCCCACTGCATCGTGCCGTCGTCACGTGTGACCAGGGTCCAGTCCCCTTGCGCGGCGGCACCCGGCGCAGCCAGCAAGGGCGGCCAGTTTGTTGCACAAGGGCCGTTGCAGACGCTCTTGCCGCTGCCCGCACTGTCCTTGTCGAAGGTGTAGAGCGTCATGCCGGCAGCGTTGGTCAGCACCCCCTCGCGGGCGCTTGCCGGGGCGGGCGGGGCCGGCGGCGTGCTTGCACAGGCGGCGAGCAACAGGGTGGCGGCGGAAAGCGTGGCAAGTGCGGTGCGCATGGCGGTGTCCTTTCGTTGGGGTGGTACCTGCCAAACACGTGGGCGCTGCGTTTTATTCCGCCCGGCTTGCAATTCTTCCCGGCTCGCGCTCAGTTGCGCGCTTGAGGCGTTTCCTGCGCGAGCCGTTCGACCGGTTTCCAGCCCCACTGCCGTTCCCAGGCCGCGCGTACCATGTTCGGGTACTCGGGGCGCCCGAGGCTACCGTTGTAGCGGCCCAGTGCGCGGTACAGATCCCCGTCTTCCATGTTCAGGTAGTGCCGCAGGATCGTGCAGCCATAGCGCAGGTTGGTGCGCAGGTGGAACAGATTCTGGTCTGACGTGCCGATCTGGCGTACCCAGAACGGCATCACCTGCATGTAGCCGCGCGCGCCGGCGGGCGAGACCGAGTACTTCTTGAAGCCGCTTTCGACCTGGATCAGACCAAGCACCAGCTGGGGGTCGAGCCCCGCGCGCTGGGCTTCGTAGTACACCGTTTTCAGGAAGTCGATCCGTTCCTTGGGATCGGGTACCCGCTTGTAGAGGCGGTCCGACATTTCACCAAGCCAGCGCACGCGCTCCATCGCGCTGGGGAAGATGGGTTCTGGCGACGCACGGTCGGCTACCGCCCCATGCAACGCTGCCCGTACGCTTGCCGACAGGTCTTCCTCGCGCTGCGCGCCCGCGAGGGCGGGCTGGGCGCAGAGCAGGGCGATCGTCGTGGCGAGGAGGGCAGGGAGGCGCTTCATACCGATATTTACGGCGCGAGTCGGGCTTTCACGAAGGCCGCGAGTTCGGCGACTGCGACTTTGGTCGCTTCCGCGTCACGTCGGCCCTGGTATTCGGCCTGGCCTTCCTTCAGGCCACGATCCGACAGCACGACGCGGTGGGGTACGCCAATCAGTTCCCAGTCGGCGAACATCGCGCCCGGCCGTTCGCCCCGGTCGTCGAGGATCACGTCGATGCCGGCAGCGGTCAGGTCGGCGTACAGCGCATCGGCGGCGACCTTCACGTCTTCCGCACGGTCGTAGCCGATCGGGCAGATCGCGACGGTGAAGGGCGCGATCGAATCCGGCCAGATGATGCCGCGTGCGTCATGGTTCTGCTCGATCGCCGCGCCCAGGATGCGGGTCACGCCGATGCCGTAGCAGCCCATTTCGAAGAACTTCGGCTTCCCGTCTTCATCGAGGAAGGTGGCGTTCATCGCCTTCGAATACTTGTTGCCGAGGTAGAACACGTGGCCGACTTCGATGCCACGCTGGATCGCGAGGGTACCCGCGCCGTCCGGCGACGCGTCACCTTCCACGACGTTGCGGATATCGGCGACCAGATCCGGTTCCGGCAGGTCACGGCCCCAATTGACGCCCGCGATGTGAAAGTCAGCCTCGTTGGCACCGGTGATGAAATCGCTCATCAGTGCGACCGTACGATCAGCGACAACCTTGACCGGTTTCTTGAGCCCGATCGGACCCAGGTAGCCCGGTTTGCAGCCGAAGTGCTCGACGATCTCGGCTTCGGTCGCGAAGCGGAAGCCATTCTTCAGACCCTCGACCTTGCCCGCCTTGACCTCGTTGAGGTCGTGGTCGCCGCGAACCAGTAGCAGCCAGACGGTGCTCTTGACGATGGCGCCGCTGTCGTCGGTTTCGTCGGTGGCCAGCACCAGCGACTTCACCGTGTTGGCGAGGGCGGTGCCAAGCAGGGCGGCCACGTCGGCGCATGCGGTCTTGCCGGGGGTCGGTACCTTGGTCATTGCCTGCGTCGGCGCGGCGCGTTCGGCGAGCAGCGGCAGGGCCTCGGCGAGTTCGATGTTGGCGGCGTACTCCGACTGCGGGCAATACACGATGGCGTCTTCGCCGGTTTCGGCGATCACCTGGAACTCGTGCGAGCGGTCACCGCCGATCGCGCCGGTGTCCGCGGCGACGGCGCGGTAGGTCAGGCCGAGACGGTCGAAAATCTTGCGGTAGGCCGCGTACATCTGCTCGTAGCTCTTGCCTGCGGATTCCACGTCGCGGTCGAAGGAGTAGGCGTCCTTCATGATGAACTCGCGGCCGCGCATCACCCCGAAACGAGGCCGGCGCTCGTCGCGGAACTTGGTCTGGATCTGGTACAGGTTCTTGGGCAGGGCGCGGTAGCTCTTCAGTTCCTGGCGCGCGATGTCGGTAACGACCTCTTCCGATGTCGGCTGGAAGGCGAATTCGCGCTCATGGCGATCCTGCAGGCGCAGCATCTCCGGACCCATCTTGTCCCAGCGGCCAGTTTCCTGCCAAAGCTCGGCGGGTTGCAGCAGCGGCATCGTCAGTTCGACGGCGCCTGCGCGGTTCATCTCCTCGCGGATGATGTTCTCGACCTTGCGGATCACCCGCAGGCCCATCGGCATGTAGTTGTAGATCCCCGCGGAGAGTTTGCGGATCATGCCCGCCCGCATCATCAGTTTGTGGCTGACGATCTCGGCGTCGGCGGGGGCTTCCTTGAGGGTCGTGATGAAGAACTGGCGTGCGCGCATGTCGAATCGCTGAATTTGGGTCAATCGCGCATTTTAGCGCACGGGCGGCCGCTTTCCTTCGTTTGCTGCATGTGGAAGAATTCGCGACAGTTCAGCTAATTTTCAGGTGGTTTTCATGCTCGACCGGGACGGTTATCGCCCCAACGTCGGCATCGTCCTGGTCAACGCGCGAAACGAGGTCTTCTGGGGAAAACGTATCCGTGAGCATTCCTGGCAATTCCCGCAAGGTGGTATCAACCACGGGGAGTCGCCTGAGCAGGCCATGTTCCGCGAGCTCTACGAGGAAGTAGGCTTGCGGCCGGAACACGTGAAGGTCCTTGGTCGCACGCGCAGTTGGCTGCGGTACGACGTTCCACGCCACTGGGTAAAGCGGGAGTGGCGAAATACTTATCGCGGGCAGAAGCAGATCTGGTTCCTGTTGCGATTGATCGGGCGCGATTCGGATGTCACCTTGCGTGCAACCGAGAAGCCGGAATTCGACGCCTGGCGTTGGGCCGGCTACTGGGTGCCGCTGGATGCGGTGATCGAGTTCAAGCGGCAGGTCTATCGACTGGCGCTCAACGAGTTGTCTGGCGTCTTGTTCCGTGGCTCACATCCACCCGAACGGCCGCCGGCCTACGTTCTCAGCGAGGCGCATCCGAGCAATCATGATTGACCGATTCATCATTGAATTTGATCGCGCGTTGCGCACGGTGTTTGCGCCCGCGCGCAGCGTGCGGCCGACGCCGGGCACCGACCAGCCCCATGCGGAGTTGTCGGAGGCAGAGAAGACCCACGTTGCCGGGCTGATGCGCGTCAATCACGTCGGGGAAATCTGCGCCCAAGCGCTCTACCAGGGGCAAGCCCTGACCTCGCGGGACCCCGCCGTGACCGCAACGTTGCGCCGGGCCGCCGACGAGGAAACCGAGCACCTTGCCTGGACCGAACTCAGGATCAAGGAACTCGGCGGGCGCAAGAGTCTGTTGAATCCCTTGTGGTACGCCGGAGCACTCTCGATAGGCGTCGTCGCAGGCAAGTTCGGCGATCGTTGGAACCTTGGATTTTTGGCCGAAACTGAACGACAAGTTGAGGCGCATCTGTCTGGCCATATGGCGCGTGTGCCACATCAGGACAGCCGTAGTCTTGCGATCCTCGAACAGATGCGCCGGGATGAGGTGGGTCATGCGGAGACCGCAGTCGTGTTGGGTGCGGCAGACTTGCCTCTCCCGGTGCGAGCAGCCATGAAACTGGCATCCGGAGTGATGACGCGGATGGCTTACTGGGTTTGACGCGGCGTCGTCGTTTTTGGATCAGCCCAACAAAAAGGCGGCCGACTGGCCGCCTTTTTGTTGGGGGTCATGAAGCCTTACTCGTCAATGACCACAAAGTCATGTGTCACTTCGGCCGTCTTGCCGAGCATGATCGAGGCCGAGCAATACTTTTCGGCAGACAAGCTGACCGCGCGCTCGACTGCTTCATGCTTCAGGGCCTTGCCACGAACCACGAAGTGATAGTGAATCCGGGTGAACACCTTCGGATCGGTTTCAGCGCGCTCCGCCGTCAGTTGCGCTTCGCATCCGGTCACCGCGTGGCGTCCTCGTTTCAGGATCGTGACGACGTCGAACGCCGAACATCCGCCTGCACCGGCCAAGAGTAGCTCCATTGGACGCGGGGCACGGTTCAGGCCCCCCGCATCGGCCGCGCCTTCCATCGTGAGCAGGTGCCCACTGCCTGTGCTGGCCAGGAAGGTGGCGCCATCCACCCACTTCACACTGCATTCCATAGCTCGTCCTTATAGTTGTTGATCCGGGAGTTTGGGCAAGTTCTTCATTCTAGCCTGCCGAGCGAATTGCTGCGGCGCAGCACAGGTTGTTGTGAAACCGCTGTACTTGAAATTTGAATGACCATTCAGTCATTAGAAAAATATCAATAAATCCAAGTCTTTAAAGCGCCATAAGCAGGGTTTATTCGAACATAAAGAGCCTCGTTCGCGAAGTGGCTCGCAACTCTTGCGTTGCACAAGTTACGTCACGCATAATCCGTTCCGTAGTGATTGATTTGGCTCCGAACGCGTGAGCCGAACCAATCCCGGGTTTGTCTCCTCCACCCTCCTCCTTTGGTGTGGACTTGGCGCAGCTCTTCGGGCTGCGTTTTTTTTTGCAGTTTCCGATCAGTGTTTGACTTTATGGGAAGTTGGCGCGTAGAATTGCCGGCTTTCCGCATTTGGGCCTTGACGGGTCCTAGAAGAAATCAAGGGACATTCTCATGAGGACGTTTTCTGCCAAGCCGCACGAAGTTACGCGTGATTGGTACGTGGTGGACGCGACCGACAAGGTTCTGGGCCGTCTTGCCTCGGAAATCGCGCGTCGCCTCCGCGGCAAGCACAAAGCCATTTACACCCCGCACGTCGACACCGGTGACTTCATTGTCGTCGTGAACGTCGAAAAGCTTCGCGTTACGGGTGACAAGGCTCTCGACAAGAAGTACTACCGTCACTCGGGTTATCCGGGCGGCATCTATGAAACAAACTTCCAGAAGCTGCAGCAGCGCTTCCCGGATCGCGTTCTGACCAAGGCCGTCAAGGGCATGCTCCCCAAGGGTCCGCTCGGCTACGCGATGCTCAAGAAGCTCAAGTGCTACGCTGGCGATACGCATCCGCACGCCGCCCAGCAGCCGAAGGCCCTCGAAATCTAACGGAGCGAAGCAATGGCGATCGCGAATCCTTACAAGTACGGCACGGGCCGCCGCAAGACTGCAGTGGCACGTGTTTTCATCAAGCCGGGCTCCGGCAACATCGTTGTGAACGGCAAGCCGGTCGACGTGTTCTTCTCGCGTGAAACCGGTCGCATGATCGTGCGTCAGCCGCTGGAAGTGACCGAGACCGTCGGCAAGTTCGACATCCTCGTGAACGTTGATGGTGGTGGCGAGTCGGGCCAGGCTGGCGCGGTGCGTCATGGCATCACCCGCGCGCTGATCGACTACGACGAGACGCTGAAGCCCGTGCTGAAGAAGGCCGGCTTTGTGACGCGCGATGCGCGTGAAGTCGAGCGTAAGAAGGTCGGTCTGCACGGCGCTCGTCGTCGCAAGCAGTTCTCGAAGCGCTGATCGCTGTATTCGCTGTTCAAACAATGGCCCGCTATGCGGGCCATTGTTATTTTCGGAGCAGCAATTTGCCCGCTCGGACGTCGTTGCAAAAGAAGAAGGGACCGCATGCGGTCCCTTCTTCTGAATGCGCTCACCGTTCGCCGCCCGACACGGCGGGCGATACATTTCAGTGCGCGGTACGCTTGTCGCGTTCGATCAACGCATAGGCGCTGTGGTTGTGGATGGACTCGAAGTTCTCGCATTCCACGGTGTAGGCGTAGATGCGCGGCTCTGCGTTAAGGCGTCCGGCAACGTCCCGGACCATGTCCTCGACGAACTTCGGGTTGTCGTAGGCGCGCTCGGTGACCCACTTTTCATCCGGGCGCTTGAGCAGGCCGAACAGTTCGCATGACGCTTCCGACTCGACGAGTTGGACGATTTCCTCGATCCAGACGCGTTCTTTGGCGAACGCGGTAACCGTGACGTGGGAGCGCTGGTTATGCGCGCCGCGATCCGAAATCTTCTTCGAGCACGGGCAAAGGCTGGTTACCGGCACCAGCACCTTCATCGTAAATTCGCATTCACCTCCCGGCTTCACCTCTCCGACAAAGGTGACTTCATAGTCCATCAGGCTTTGCACGCCGGATACCGGCGCCGCCTTGTTGATGAAGAAGGGGAAGGTCATCTCGATGTGTCCCGTCTCTGCCTCCAGGCGCTCAACCATCTCACGCAGCATCGGTTCAAAGGATTCGACCGAAATCTCATGATCGTGCCCATTGAGGATCTCGATGAAGCGCGACATGTGGGTGCCCTTGAAGTTGTGCGGCAATCCCACGTACATGCTGAACGTGGCGACGGTGTGCTGAATGCCACCGCTGCGGTCGGCAACCTTGACCGGGTGCCGGATCGACTTGATGCCGACTTTGTTGATGGCGAGTCGTCGTCGATCTTCGCTGCTCTGGACGTCGGCCATCGTGGCTGCAACGTCGGGGGTGTTCGTCGTTTCCATACGTCCTTTCCTGCCGGGCGCGCATCGGATTGGCCGGGAGGAGGCGTGGTCCTGCGAGAGCTTGGGCTGGCGCCCCGGGATCTTCGGGAGGTGGGGGCGGATGCGCCCGTAATCAAGGCGCCATCCTAACATTCCCGACTAAGTTACTAAACTATTAGGCCGATAGCGTCCATCTTGGTGCGAATGCGCGCGACGATCTGATCGGCGGTGAGTGCGATCTCTTTCATCAACTGGCCCTGATCGCCATGGTCGATGAATCGATCGGGCAGGCCCAGCCGTAGCATCGGACGGGCAATGTCCAGTTCCTCAAGCCCGCGCGCCACTTCGGAGCCTGCGCCGCCGATAACGGCGTTTTCTTCGAGCGTGACGATCAGTTCATGGGATTCGGCGACCGCGCGCAGTGTTTCCAAATCAAGCGGCTTGATGAAACGCATGTTCACTACGGTTGCATCGAGCGCATCGCCGACTTTCAGGGCGCTTGAGAGCAGGGTGCCAAAAGCGAGCAGCGCGACACGCGTGCCATTGCGTCGGATTTCGGCTTTGCCGATCGGGAGCGGCGTGAGCGCCGCGTCGGGAATTACGCCAGTGCCACTGCCACGCGGATAACGAACCGCGGTGGGGCCGTCGTGCCTGAATGCGGTGGTCAGCATCTTGCGGCACTCATCTTCGTCGGCCGGGGCCATTACCACCATATTCGGGATACAGGTGAGGAAGGAGAGGTCGTAGGCGCCGTGGTGCGTGGCGCCGTCGGCGCCCACCAGCCCTCCACGGTCAATCGCCAGCACCACCGGGAGGTTCTGCAGCGCGATGTCGTGGATGAGCTGGTCGTAGGCGCGCTGCAGAAATGTGGAATAAATCGCGACGACAGGTTTCGCGCCTTCGCAGGCGAGACCGGCGGCGAACGTTAATGCATGCTGCTCGGCGATGCCGACATCGAAGTAGCGGTCGGGGTGCTCCTGTTCGAACCGCACCAGCCCAGAGCCCTCACGCATTGCCGGCGTGATGGCCATCAACCGCGGATCTTCGTTGGCCATATCGCACAGCCAGTCGCTGAACACCTGGGTGAAGGTTTGCTTCGATCCCGTCTTCGGCGCGCCGGTCGCGATGCCTTCGGTGTGATCGAACTTCGCCACGCCGTGGTAAAGGATCGGGTCGTTCTCGGCGAGTTTGTACCCTTGGCCCTTACGGGTTATAACATGCAGGAAAAGCGGGCCCTTGAGGTCGCGCAGGTTCTGCAGCATCGGCACCAGGGCGTCGAGGTCGTGGCCGTCGATCGGGCCGAAGTAACGGAAGCCGAATTCCTCGAACAGGGTGCCCGGCATCATCATGCCCTTGACGTGTTCTTCGGTGCGTCGGGCGAACTCGAACACCGGCGGCGGCAGTTGCTCGAGGAAGCGTTTGCCGATGTCGCGGGCGCCGTTGAAGATGCGGCCGGACAGCAGGCGCGACAGATGTTTGTTGAGCGCGCCGACGGGCGGCGAAATCGACATCTCGTTGTCGTTGAGGATCACCAAGACGTCGCTTTCGGCAACGCCGGCATTGTTCAGGGCCTCAAATGCCATGCCGGCGCTCATCGCGCCGTCGCCGATCACGGCGATAGCCTTGCGTGCCTGCCCTGCGCGCTGAGCGGCAATCGCCATGCCCAGTGCGGCGGAGATCGAGGTCGACGAATGGGCGGTGCCAAAGGTGTCGTAGGGGCTCTCGCAGCGTCGCGGGAAGCCGGAGATGCCCTCGTAATGGCGCAACGTCGCCATGCCTTCGCGGCGGCCGGTGAGGACCTTGTGTCCGTAGGTCTGGTGGCCGACATCCCAGACGATGCGATCTTCAGGCGTGTTGAAGACGTAGTGCAGCGCGATGGTCAGCTCGACCGTGCCAAGGTTGGACGAGAGGTGTCCCCCGGTCTTCGAGACCGAATCGATCAAGAACCCTCGCAACTCGTCGGCCAGCGGCTGCAGCTCCTTGCGATCGAGCTTGCGCAACTCTTGCGGGCTTTCGATGCGGTCAAGCAAGGGAAAAGAGGTCATTTCAAACAGGGTCCCCAAATGGCGTGTCGGGCCGTTTCTTCAGAATGAACGGTCCACGATGTAGTCGGTGAGCTGGGTCAGACGCCCGGCGCGATCGCCGAACGCGGCAAGGTGCGAACGCGCTTCGGCGCGTAGTTCCGCGGCCAGCCTTTTTGCTTCGGGCGCGCCGAGCAAGGTGACATAGGTCGGCTTGTTGTTCGCGGCGTCCTTGCCCGCTGTCTTTCCCAGCGTGGTGGTGTCCGCTTCGGCATCCAGGATGTCATCGACTACCTGGAAGAGCAGGCCGATGGCCTTGCCGAAACGGTCGAGCGCCTGAAGTGCGTCAGGGGGGACGTCACCGCACAGCGCCCCAAGTTGCACCGACGCGCGAATCAGTGCGCCGGTCTTGTGCAGATGCATGACTTCGAGTGCTTCGCGGCTGATCGTCTGGCCGACCGATGCCAGATCGATCGCCTGCCCACCGGCCATGCCGCGCGAGCCTGAGGCGCGGGCAAGCAGGGTCACTGCTTCGAGCTGGCGGGCGGAGTCGGCCATCAGCCCCGGTTCGGCGATGACCTGGAAGGCCAGCGTTTGCAACGCGTCGCCTACGAGCAGCGCAGTGGCGTCGTCGTATTCGACATGCACGGTCGGCTTGCCGCGGCGCAGCACGTCGTCGTCCATGCACGGCATGTCGTCATGCACCAGCGAATACGCGTGGATCAACTCGACTGCGCAGGCGGCGTGTTCCAGCGCGCGGGGGCCCGCGCTGGCAAGCTCACCGGCTGCGAACACGAGGAGCGGGCGAACCCGCTTGCCGCCGCCGAGCGTTGCGTAACGCATCGCGTCATGCAGGCGCTGCGGTGCGATATGCGAGCCCGGGAGGATGCGATCGAGGGCGGCTTCGGTTGCGCTCTGGCGCTCACGCATCCAGGTGCTGAACTGGCTGTCTGTCATTGCGCGGCTTCTTCGTCTGCGTCGCCGCTGAAGGTTTCCAGCCGATCGCCCTCAAGGATGCGGATTCGCGATTCGGCATCCTTGAGCGTGCCTTCGCAAAAGCGCAGCAGTTTCGTTCCGCGTTCGTAGTGCGCCAGCGCTTGCTCGAGCGGCAGATCGGGCGATTCCATGGCGGATACGATTGCTTCGAGTTCGGACATTGCCGCCTCGAAAGACTTGGGTTTGTCGCTGGATTTGGCCATCGAGATTACGTGAGCCGTGAAGGCGTGGAGTTCCCGGGCGGGAGGGGTATCATGCCCGAGCTGAAAGACTTTTCGTAGGTCATTGGTTTAATTATACTTTGTCGCTTTTTCGCGAGCCGGCCGTGGCCGGCGGTGGAGGTAAGGTTCCCCATATGTCTCAGCGTGAACAGCTGGCGCCGGCAGTCTCGCAACTGCCCGTGTCATGGTATTTCGATGAAAAGGTCTTCGAACTGGAGAAACGCCTGATCTTCGATGCCGGACCTGGTTACGTGGGCCATGAGCTCATGGTCCCGGAAGAATCGGATTATCGCTCGATCGAGTGGATGGATCACTCGAAAATGCTGATCCGCAACCGGGATGATGTGTGGCTGATGTCCAACATCTGCCGCCATCGCCAGGCGATCATGCTGCAGGGGGCCGGCAAGGCCGAGAACGTTGTCTGCCCGATTCACCGCTGGACGTACGACAAGGAAGGCGCGTTGATCGGCGCGCCCCAGTTCCCGCAGAACCCTTGTCTGCATTTGAACAAGCAGCGCCTTGAGTCATGGCAAGGGCTGCTCTTCAAAGGGCCGCGCTCGGCAAACCAGGATCTTGCCGGCATGCAGGTCGCGGGCGAGCTGGACTTCACCGGTTATGTGCTCGACCACGTCGAGGTCCATGAGTGCAACTACAACTGGAAGACCTTCATCGAGGTGTATCTGGAGGACTACCACGTTGCGCCGTTCCACCCCGGGCTTGGCAACTTCGTTACCTGTGATGATCTGACCTGGCAGTTCGGCGACTGGTACTCGGTGCAGCGCGTCGGTATTACTTCGCTGGCGAAGGCAGGCTCGCCCAGCTACGCGAAGTGGCACAAGGCGGTGCTCGACTACTACGGCGGCGAGCTGCCCAAGCACGGTGCGATCTGGCTGACCTACTACCCGAACATCATGGTCGAGTGGTATCCGCATGTGCTGGTGGTCAGCACGCTGGTGCCGCGCGATGTCAACCGCACCACCAACATCGTCGAGTTCTACTACCCGGAAGAAATCGCTGCCTTCGAACCGGACTTCATCAAGGCCGAGCAGGCCGCCTACATGGAGACCTGCATCGAGGACGACGAGATCGGCGAGCGCATGGATCGTGGGCGCCGCGCGCTGATGGCGGAGGGGCGCAACGAAGTCGGGCCGTACCAGACGCCGATGGAAGACGGCATGCAGCACTTTCACGAGTTCTATCGCCGCGTGATGGCGCCGCATCTGGGCTGACGAACGCTTGCCCGCTAACGAAAACGCCCCGCGGATGCGGGGCGTTTGCATTTCAGCGCGCGGGTGCTCAGTAATGCGTCGGCGGATTGGCGTATTCGCGCACGATCTTCCAGGCATTGCCCTCGCGCTTGAACACCAGCGTCTTCAGCACCTTGTCCTTGTAGTCGTCCGAGCGGTAGTCCTGCGGAAAGGTCGCTTCAGCCGTGTCCTTGTCTACCCGGCGTACCGAAATCTGGCCGATATCGAGCGAGATCGGGCCGTTCTTGGCGACGTACTTGTTGCGGAACGACTTCCAGTGCTCGATCGAGCGGCCGTTTTCCGGCGTGAACGCGCTGGAGTAGAACGCAGAGTAAGCCGCGACGTCCTTGCTGGCCCATGCTTTTGCCCATGCGCGCACCGGCAGTTCGATCTCGGCGTCATTCGGTGCCGCCGGCTTCGCGTCAGCAGGTGCGGGGCTTGGTGTGCGGGGCGGCCGGTTGGCCATGGCAGCGGTCAGATCCAGCGGGCGGGCGACCACCACGTGTGCCGCGCAGGTCATGGCGGCGTCTTCCGCTTCTCCGTCACGGCGGTCTTCGTCGGGCGCCTGCTTGGCCATCGGCGCGAGGTTCAGGGCCGGAAGGATGCGGTGCGCCTGCGCGAGCAGCCGGTATTCGGCAACCAGCGCGTCGGTTTGCGTGCGCACCAGCGAACGCCGTGCTTCGAACAGCTCGTTTTCGGTGTCGAGCAAATCGAGCAGGGTGCGCTGACCGATGTCGAACTGCTGGCGATAGGCGTCTCGCGCTTTCTGCGTCGACAACGCGTGCTGTTCCAGATAGGTGATCTGCTCGCGCAGCGCTCGCACATCGTTGAGCGCGATGCCGGTTTGCTGCGCCACGTCGCGGCAGGTCTTGTCGCGGATATCGACCGCTGCGTAGTAAAGCTCCGCCGATTGCTTCACACGAGCCTGATCGGAGCCGCCGCGAAACAGGTTGTAGTTGAGCACCACTTGCGCCTGCGTCGAGCTGTAATTGCCCGGCGCGCCGTCAAGGTTACGGTCCCAGTTCTGGCCGACGCGCAGTTCCACGCTCGGCATGTAGCTGGCGCGGCGCAGGTCGGTTTCCGCCCGTGCCGCCCGCACCGACGCCACGCTTGCACGGAAGGCCGGGTTGGCACTGACGGCCTCTGCGACCGGATTGACGCTCTTCGGCAGCGCCGCAGCGACATCCGGCAGCGCGGCCAGCGTGTTGGCGGGCATCTGGCCAACGATGCGGCGATAGCGCTCGGTGACGTCATGCAGGTTCGATGTCTCGGTCAGCCAGTTTGACTGGGCGAGTGCGAGGCGGCCTGCGGCCTGTTCCAGGTCTACACGGCGCCCGACGCCAGCCTTCACCCGATCCTCGATCTGGCTGAAGACTTCGCGGTGTGTCGCCCAGTTATCACGCGCGAGTTCTTCGAGGCGGCGATAGCGGACCATGTCGGCGTAAGCTTGAGCGGCGGCCAGGGCGATGTCGTCCGAGGTGCCGAGCAGGTCGTAGTAGCGGGCCAGCTTGGTATAGCCGAGTCGTTTGACGTCGCTTGAGGTGGCGAAGCCGTCGAACAGCAGTTGCCGCAGTTCCAGGCTGGCGCCAGGGTGGTCGTACCAGTCGGTCTTCTGGCTCGGATAGCTGCGTTTTTCCTGGCCGGCAAAGGCTTGCGCGTCAAGTCGCGGCAACCAGTTGCCCTTTGCCGCCCCTTGCTCGTTTTCTGCGGCGCGCAGCGCGTGATAGCGTGCCATCACCTCGGGGTTGTGCATGATGGCTTGCTCAACGGCTTCAGGCAGGTTGCTGCTCGCGGCGGCAGCCCCCGAAACGATTGCCCCGATCAGCGCTGTGAGCAAGACAGGTTTTCCAAATTGCATGAACGAAGTGTCCTTGTTGGTATGCGCGCGTCACGCTTCTGTCGGCGTGTGCGCGAGATCTGGCGAGGATTATTCACGTAACATCAAGGAAAACAAAGGCTTGAGCCCGATTGCGTGCCTAATTTCACACATCTATCTGTGTATTTAACGGGTTTTTGCGAATTTAGCGATTCGGCATCCCGAGCCGGGTGCGTCCTGCCCGGTCGCGGCGGTCGGGCTCCGGCTGCTCGAAGGCTCTGGCAGCGAGCGAATCGATGCCGCGCATGACTTTGCCTAGGCTTCTGCAGATTCCCGCGTGTGGTAGGGCGATGCGCGCGACTGTCTGCGGCGCCGCTACGATCTGCATTGCACTTGCTGCCGGGTTGTGGTGCTGGGCCGACGATGCGGCGCTGGTGGCGCTGGCCACCAAGCGTTACGGGCAGGCTGCCGGCAATCTGGTGATGGAATGGCGAGCGCTGGTCGCAGCGGGCAAGTCCGCAAGTGGCGCCGAGACCTTGCGCCGCGTGAATGACTTTTTCAATCGACGTGTCCGTTTCGAGGACGACTCGGCCGTCTGGGGTGTGCCGGACTACTGGGCGACGCCGATCGAAATGCTGGGCAAGGGCGCGGGCGATTGCGAGGACTACACGATCGGCAAGTACTTCACGCTGCGCGAGCTTGGCGTGCCGGCCGAAAAGCTGCGCCTCATCTACGTCAAGGCACGCATCGGCGGGCCGAACAGCTCCATCACGCAGGCGCACATGGTGCTGGGTTACTACGAAACGCCGGATGCCCAGCCCTTGGTTCTTGACAACCTGATCGGCGAGATCCGCCCGGCTGCTCAGCGGCCGGACCTGGTGCCGGTGTTCAGCTTCAATGCCGAAGGCGTGTATGCCGGGGGCGCCGTCTCGTCGGTCGAACGGCTGTCGCGGTGGAAAGACCTGCTGCTCAAAATGAAGGCCGAGGGCTACACGCCCTGAGGAGAACTCATGTCATTGCTTCGACAACTCTGGATCACGGTGATTGTTGCGAGTGTGCTTGCCTGGCTGGGCAGTTTTTCAGTCAGCACGATCACGGCCCGCAACTACCTGGAACAACAACTGTTTGCGCAAAGTGCCGATGGCGCTGCGTCGCTCGCCTTGTCGATGACCCAGCACGCCAAGGACCCCGCAATGCGCGAGTTGATGGTCACCGCCTTGTTCGATTCAGGGCACTTCGAACTGGTGCGATTTTCGGACGTGACCGGCAAGACTTTGTTCGAACGGCAGCACGCCCAGGTGGAGACGGCGGCGCCGGGGTGGTTCGTGCATCTGCTGCCGATCGCGGTCAAACCCGGCGAAGCGCTGGTCAGTGATGGCTGGACGCAGGCAGGCAGGGTTACAGTCGTCGCCCACAAGCGATTCGCCTATGACGCGCTGTGGCGCGGCACCTTGCAATTGCTCGCGGTGATGGCCGTGCTGGCGGTGCTACTGGGCTGGGGCGTCACGCGCATGATGCGCTGGATCCAGCGGCCGATCGGCGAAATGGTGCAGCAGGCGACTGCAATCGGCGAGCGCCGCTTCATCACGATGCCTGAACCGCGTGTGCTGGAACTGCGCAGCGCAGTGCGTGCGCTCAACCTGATGGTCGAACAGGTCAAGGCCATGTTCGCCGAGCAGGCCAGCCGGATCGAGGATCTGCGTTCGGACGCCAACCGCGACACCATGACGGCGCTCCCCAACCGTGGATTCTTCACCGGCCGCCTGCGCAGCGAACTCGACGGTGACGACAGTGCGGCCAGCGGCGCGATCGCGCTGATCCGCCTTGCCGATCTTGCAGAGGTGAATCGACGCCTCGGTCGCGAGCGCACAGATGCGCTGATCCGCGCGACGGCGGACGTTCTGCGCGAGCTTGCCGTGCGCCAGGACGACCACCTGCTGGCTCGGCTCAATGGCGCTGACTTTGCCTGGCTGATGCCCGGCGGTGACGCCAAGCTGGCAAGCGAACTCGCATCGGCCGCGGCGCGCGGGCTCGACGCGCTGCACCGCCACGGCCACGCCGACCAGTCTCCGGTAGGCCACATCGGGGTCGCGCTGTACAAGCGCGGCGACGAACTGGGTACGGTGCTGGCGCGGGCGGATGCGGCACTGATGAGCGCGGAGAGCGGCGGGCGCAGCGAGCCGGTGGTCAATACCGACGAAGCGCCGCTGGCTGCCCGCACGCATGAAGAATGGCGCCACCTGCTGGGCAGCGCCCTGCATGCGCGTGGTTTTGCGCTGGCGACCTTTCCGGTCGTGCATGTCGATGGCCGCCCATGGCACGACGAGGCGATGATTCGCATGCGCGCCCCGGATGACGGCCCGCCCTGGACCGCCGGCCAGTTCATGCCGGCTGCCGATCGATTGGGAATCACCTGCGATCTTGACCTGCTGGCCGTCGAACTTGCGTTGCAGCGCCTGCTGACGCACAGCGGCGCCATTGCGGTGAATCTGTCTCCGATCTCGCTGCAGGACCTGCGCTTCCGCGAAGGCCTGCAGCAACTGCTCGCGGCTGCACCCGCGGCCGCGCGTCGCCTGTGGGTGGAAGTCGCCGAAGGCGGGCTGGATCACGGACTCTCGGGGCTCGCGGCAATCTCTCCGATCCTCTCGCAGTTTGGCGTCAAGCTCGGCATCGAACACTTTGGCCGGCATTTTTCTGCGATCCCGCGCCTGTACGCCCAGCGCGTGGATTACCTGAAGATCGATGGCAGCTTTGTCGCCGGCATCGAGGAAAACGCCGGCAACCAGCGTCTCGTCAAGGCGATCGCCGATGTTGCGCGCGGGCTCGACATCCAGGTCATCGCCGAGCGCGTCCACAGCGAAGCGGAATGGCACATGCTGGCCGAGCTGGGTGTGGCTGGCGTTACCGGGCCGGCAGTGAGCAAGCGCGGCCAGGCATAGGGCGGGGCGCGCTGCAACTCGGTTGCGGCGCGCTGGCGTGGCAAATGGCGGCGCCCGGGTTCGGAACGCCGCCGAGCAGAGGGTTAACGATCAGTCAGCAACTTGATCGTCAGCGGGTGGGCGCCGCCGGCGGCCGATCCAATGGCGATGGCGGTGTAGACCTTGCCTGCTTCCAGCGCGACCGATGGTGAAGTGAAGGCGGTGGTGGCCGTGCCCGCAAGGTTCAGTTTGAAGACATAGTTTCCGGCCGGCACTTCAAGGTAGCTGCTGGCGGTCTTGAACGGCACGTTGCTCAGCACTTTCGCGTCGTTCGCCAGCACATCGACGGTAGGCGCATCGGGCGATCCGTGGATCACGCGGATGCGCGCCAGGTTGGCGTTGACCGTGCGATCGTCCTCAAGCAACAGGGCTTCGATACCCGACAGGAACCCGACCGCAAACACCGAGTAGGACTTTCCTGCGCTCAGTGTCGGTGTCGCGTTGATCACCGTGGTCGCGGTGCCCGCGGCGTTTACCTTGAAGTTGCGTGCGCCGGACAGCAGGCTCAGGTAGCCCGAGTCAGCGGGGAAGGGCACGGCGGACAGTGCCTTGACGTCATCCACCAAGACGTCAACCGCCGGGGCGTCGGGTGAAGCGTGCATCACACGGACCTGGGCCGTCGCGTCGGGGATCGATAGCTTCGGCGTGTCGGCAGCGCGTGTCAGCACCAACAGACTCACTGGCGAATTGCCGCCGCTGGCGGGCACCGCCAAAGCCACCAGATCCGAGCCCGCGGCCAGCGTCACTTTGCCCGAGTCGTAGGCAACCGTCTGGGTGCCGGCAAGCGTGGCGCGGATGCGGTAGTCGCCGCCCGGGATCTGCAGCGCGTTGCTGACGGCCTTGTAAGCGGCGTTGGCCACGGCCGGGGTGGCGCTCGAGAGCGCTGCATCCGGTGCCGTCACATAGATATCCACTGCCGGCACGCCGGGCGATGCATGGCCCGCCCGCAATTTGAGTTTGCCGCTTTCCGGGGCGGTGCCGTCTTCCGCAATCACCAAGGGTTCGATTGTGCCGCCGGCGAGGCTGCCGACGGCGACGACCGTGGTGTAGCTGTTGGCGGCGAGCGTCAGCGTCGCCTTGATCACCTCCGGCGTGGTTGCTCCGGTCGGTGTGACTTTGACCTCCGGGCTGCCGGCCGCTACCTGCAGGAAGCTGCTTGCCGCGCCGTACGGCACGTTGGTGAGCGCTTTGCTGCCGCCGAGATACACGTCAACAGCCGGCGCATCGGCACTGGCGTGAACCACACGCAGGCTGGCTTTGGGCGTGGGCGGCGGAGTCGGGTCGTCGCTCCCGCAAGCGGCGAGGACGCCGATGGAAATGAGAGATGTCAGCCATGCGCGTACCAGTTTCATTGGGAGCTCTCCTTGGCGAAAAACCGGGTTTGTGAGCGGAGCGATCCGGGAGATGAGAACAATCAGTTCCCAAATCAACCTCCGTGTCACTATTTATACTAAGCAGTCACAAAATATACAAGATGGACTTTTTGTATCCGGCGCGGTATTTTTGCGCCGGTATTGGGCTAGAATTCGCGCATGGAACCGGTGGTGAACGAAAAACCCAGCTTCAAGCAGCGCCAGTTCGAGGCGCGTGAAGACGCGATCCTCGATGCCGCGCACGAATTGCTGGCGAACCGGGGTTACGATCAGACGACGGTGGACGAGGTCGCTGCTGCTGTCGGCATCGCAAAAGCAAGCCTTTACAAGCACTTCGCGTCAAAGGAGGCACTGGCGACCGCGACGATGCGGCGGATGCTCGGGCGTGTGCTTGCGTACATCGACACACTTTCGCCCGAGCTGGGGCCGGACGAGTCCTTGCGGGCGGTGCTGGAGTGGGCCTTGCGCTTGCGTCTGGCGGGCGGGTTGCCGACCCTGCCATCGAGCAACTCGGCCTTGGTGGATGCGCTGACGAAAGACGATGCTTATGTCGCGCTGGTGGTGCAACTGTCCAGCCGACTCGGCTTCTGGATCCAGTTCGCCAAAGCCACAGGCAAGCTGCGCACCGATCTGCCGGATGAAGCCATCCTGCTGTCGTTTTATGCGCGGACCTGCGATCCGACCATCGACTTTCTCAAGCGGGGCGGGGCGCTCGACGACGAGACGATCGTGCAGACGATGCTGACCTTGTTCTTCGACGGAGTCCGGACGCCGCGCATGTGAAGGCCGGGCGCGCGGTGCGCGGCGCCGGAGTTTCCGTCGCCGGTTGTGCATGAAAGAGGGCAGCGCTGATGCGCTGCCCTTTTTTGCGTTGCTGACCGAAGAGCCGCTTGCTCAATCCACGACCAGGGTCCCGTTCTTGATCAGCGTCTTCAACAATGTTGACTCGTCCCCTGCGGTGACGCCGGTTGCGGTGTAGAGATTCACGCCCTGCAAGGTGATCGTCTGGTCTTCGGCGGCGGCATTGAACGTGCCACCCGTGAAGCCACCGTTCTTGCTGATGTGCAGGATCGTGTTGGCGCCGGAAATCTGTACGTCGATGTAGTTGAGCAGATTGCTGATCTCGACGGCCGACGCGGCATTGCCTGTGTTGCCCGAACTCGTGTGTTCGCCTTGCAGCAGATCACGCAGGTCGAGCACATCGCCGCCGCCTGTGGGAACTCCGGCCGTACCGGATTGCACGTTGCTGTAGCCGCCGCCATAGGTGAAGTCGGTGATCGTGTCGGAGGCCGGCGATCCGGTCGGGCCGGCGTCGGCGAGGCGCCACGCAAACACGTCTGAACCGCTGCCCCCGGTGAGCGTGTCATTGCCGCCGCCGCCGATGATGTAGTCGTTGCCCGCGCCACCATCGATGACGTTGTTGGCGCTGTTGCCCTCGATCCGGTTGTTGGCAGCGTTACCAGTCAGATTGATGGCAAATGTGCCTTCTGCGGTCAGGTTCTCGAAGTTGGCCGCGAGTGTGAATGTGGTCACCGCCGGGTGGGCTGCGTAATACGTGCTGTCCAGGATGACCGTGTCGGTGCCTTCACTGGCGTTTTCAACCAGCGTGTCATTGCCGGTGGTAAGCCGGTAGGTGTCATCCCCGGTGCCGCCAGTCAGCGTGTTTGTGCCGGATCCACCGGTCAGGATGTCATTGCCCGCTCCGCCGTTGAGGACATCGTTCCCGGACCCGCCGTCCAGCACGTCTGCGCCGCCGTTGCCGTTGAGCGTGTCATCGCCGGCGCCGCCGGTGAGCCAGTCGCGACTCGCACCACCGGTGATCGTATTGTTCGAGGCATCGCCGTCGAGAATGCTGCCGGTGCGAAGCTGCCACGAGCCGCTGACCGCGTCATAGACGAGATCCTGGATGCGCGGATCCGTGAGTGTCGGCGCCGATTCACTGGTGAACAGCGCGGTGTTCGTCAGCCCCATCACCTGGTAGCTGGCTGCCGGGTCACCGCTGGGCTTGTACTCGATCCGCAGGCGCGAGTTGCCGCCTTGTTCCCAGTACAGCAGTTCAAAGGCCTGCAGACCGCCGTTCAGATCGCCGAGCTGCACGTTCGTGAAGATCCGCGTCGTCGGCCCCTGGTTGCCGTCGTATTCGAGCAGGGTCTGGCCGGCGACGTTGAGGCGGAAGCCATCGTCGGCGGTGACGCGGAAGTCATACGAGCCGTGCTGCACGTACATCTGGCCCGATAGCCGCACCGCCGCGTCGGTGGTTTTGCCCAGCCCCGAGGTGCCGCCGGTATTGCCGGCGCCGATCTGCACCATGCCGGTCGGCTGATCCTGATCGAGGAAGTTGCTCAGCCCACGCGTGGTCGAGCTCGCGTTGCCATCCCCGGCAGGCAGGGCGGTCCCCGGCGCGACGTTGCTGTTCGAGCCTAGCGCGGAATTGACGGTGGGGTTGAAACCGTAGTCCAGCGTCCGCGCCTTGAACGTCACATCAGCCACATTGGTCGTCGCGGTAGCGGAGGTGCCGACCAGGTTGTTCGTACCACCGCCGAGCGCGTTGCGCCCGTTGATGATGGCATACATGTCCTCAACCGAATTGAGGTTGCCCGCCACCAGGTGGTTGCCGAACGTGGCGGTGCCGTCGTCGCTGTGGGTGCGGTAGCCGGCGCCGGGCGTGGCGGATTCGTTGTAACCGTAGTACTCGCCGTTGAGGCCCGTCGCCGTCACATTCACGACTGACGGCGTACCCGCGGTAAGGTCCTGTGTGCCGGTGACGGCCACGGTCAGTGTCGTCGTCGCGGAGCCCCCATGGCCATCGCTGATCGTGTAGGTAAACAAGTCATTGACCACCTGTCCGGCGATCAGGTTCTGCACGGCCGTGCTGCCATTGTTCAGCACATAGTTGTAGGTGCCGTCATTGTTAAGCGTCAGCGTGCCGTAGGTGCCGACAACGGCCGTGCCCACAGCGCCGACCGGGGCAAGCGCCGGTGTACCGCTGGCTACGCCGGTGACCGTGAGCGAATCGGTCGCGTCGGCATCGGTATCCCTGCCCGGCGCGCTGGTGATCACGTTCCCGGTGGCAGTCAGCGTTGTGTCCTCTTTGACTGCAGCCGTGTCCGCCACGGCAACCGGCACGTCGTTGGTGCCGTTGATCGTGACGCTGATGACCTGCGAAGCCGTACCGTCGGCCGACTTCACGGTAATCGAGTCAGTCAGCGATTGACCGACGCCCAGCGACTGGATCGCGGACTGCGCGTTGTTCGCAGCGTAGGTCCAGGCACCGGTCGTGGTGTTGAAGGTGAAGGTGCCGTAGGTGCCGGCCAGCGCGGCCGGGGTCTGGAACACGGCTTCACCCGAATCCACGTCGGTCACCGCCAGGTTGCCCGACGCAGTGAGGTTGCCCGAGGTGACGGCAACGTCCTCGGTCATCGTGCCGGTGGCGGTTCCGGTGATCGCAGCGGTGTCGTTCGCGCCGGTCACGGTCACATCGATCGCCTTGGTCGCGGAGCCATCCAGACTCGTGACGGTCAGCTTGTCATGCACGATCTGGCCAGCGGTGAGTGCTTGCGTGGCCGCCTTGCTGTTGTCCAGCGCATAGGTCCACGCGCCGGTCGCGGCGTTGAAGGTGAAGGTGCCGTAGGTGCCGTTGAGCGAAGCGGGCGCGACGCCCTGGAAGGTCGATTGGCCTGCGTCGGTATCGATCACGAAGAGCGTACCTGAGGTCGTTGGGGAGCCAACGATAGCGTTGTTCACGCCGCCGGCTTCAATCACGCTTCCCGCAGCACCGCCTTGAATCACCGGTACGTCGTTGGTGCCGTTGATGGTCACCGAGATCACTTGCGAAGCGGTGCCGTCCGCGGACTTCACGGTGATCGAGTCGGTCAGCGACTGGCCTGCGCCGAGCGACTGGATCGCGGCTTGGCTGTTGTTCGCAGCGTAGGTCCACGCACCGGTCGTGGTGTTGAAGGTGAAGGTGCCGTAGGTGCCGGCCAGCGTGGCCGGGGTCTGGAACACGGCTTCACCCGAATCCACGTCGGTGAC